>VEQG01000024.1 GCA_018883345.1 Candidatus Nanopelagicaceae bacterium | reverse complement strand
GTCCTTAAGACCCATAACTGCGCAGATCATTCCGGCAGTTGCCTGTTCGATCTCTTCGCGCTTATTTGCGTGCATCTGATAGATCTTGCCGATACGTTCCTTGCGATCCTTAGTTGAGTTAAGAACTGCAGTACCGGTATTCAAAACACCGGAGTAAACGCGGATAAAGGTCAATTTTCCTAGGTGTGGATCTGACATGATCTTGAAAGCAAGCGCTGACATTGGTTCTTCAACGCTTGGCTTACGGATAACTTCGATTGAAGAATCTGCCACATTCTGGCCAACAATCGCTTCGACATCTAGCGGTGATGGAAGGTAACGAACCACTGCATCGAGCATCGGCTGAACTCCCTTGTTCTTGGAAGCTGAACCAGTAAGCACTGGAACTGCCTTTGCTGCAAGTGTTGCACGACGAATTCCTGCGATGATCTCATCTTCTGAAAGATCCGCACCTTCTAGGTACTTCTCCATGATCTGATCATCAGATTCGGCGAGGGTTTCGAGCATTTGATGTCGAGCTTCATCGGCCTTTGACTTCAAGTTAGCTGGAATCTCTTCGACTAAATAATCTTCGCCCTTTTTGGTTTCTCCTGGCCAGACAAGTGCCTTCATTGCAATTAGATCGATGACGCCTTGGAATTCTGACTCTGCGCCAATTGGAATCTGAAGTACTAAAGCGGTTGCGTTTAGTCGGGTACGAATCATGCCAACGCACATATCGAAGTTAGCGCCGGTACGGTCTAACTTGTTTACGAAGCAGATACGAGGAACTGAATACTTGTCAGCTTGGCGCCAAACTGTTTCTGATTGTGGCTCAACACCAGCAACGCCATCGAAAACAGCAACTGCACCATCAAGAACACGAAGTGAACGTTCGACTTCAACTGTGAAGTCAACGTGACCAGGTGTATCGATGATGTTAATTGTGTGGTTCTTCCACATACATGTCGTTGCAGCAGAAGTGATGGTGATACCACGCTCTTGTTCCTGCTCCATCCAGTCCATGGTCGCAGCACCTTCGTGAACTTCACCGATCTTGTAATTGATACCGGTGTAGAAAAGGATGCGCTCGGTTGTGGTGGTCTTACCTGCGTCGATGTGCGCCATGATTCCAATGTTGCGCACCTTTGCTAGGTCTAGTGTGGCCACTTTGTTTTCTCTCTCTTCTCTTTAATCTCTTCGTTTTTCTTTAAAACTCTAATAACCGTTAGTTATCTTTACGATGCCAGAACGACTACCAGCGGTAGTGAGCAAACGCCTTGTTTGCATCCGCCATCTTGTGTGTATCTTCGCGACGCTTTACCGCAGCGCCAAGACCATTGCTTGCATCAATTAATTCGTTTGTTAGGCGCTCTGCCATTGACTTTTCGCGACGTGCACGAGAGAAATCAACTAACCAGCGAAGTGCAAGAGTTGTTGCACGACCTGACTTAACTTCAACAGGTACCTGGTAAGTAGCGCCACCAACACGACGTGACTTCACTTCGATCTGTGGTTTGATGTTATCTAGTGCGCGCTTAAGTGTGATGATTGGATCAACTTGAGTCTTTTCGCGAATGTTTTCCATTGCCTGATAAACAATTGCTTCAGCAGTTGAACGCTTGCCGTGCAAAAGAATTTTATTGATTAACGCAGTAACAATTGGTGAGTTATAAACTGGATCAGCAATAACTGGTGACTTAACTGCAGGACCTTTACGTGGCATTAGCTGGCCTTCTTCTCTCGCTTAGCACCGTAACGTGAACGTGCTTGCTTACGATTCTTAACACCTTGTGTATCAAGTGAACCGCGAATAATTTTGTAACGAACACCTGGTAGATCTTTAACACGACCACCGCGAACAAGAACGATGGAGTGCTCTTGTAGGTTGTGACCTTCACCAGGAATGTATGCAGAAACTTCCATGCCGCTGGTTAAGCGAACACGTGCAACTTTACGAAGTGCAGAGTTCGGCTTCTTTGGTGTTGTTGTGTAAACACGTGTGCAAACACCGCGACGTTGTGGACTACCTTTTAGTGCAGGTGTTTTTGTCTTGTCGCTTTTTTCAGCGCGACCACGACGCACTAACTGTTGAATCGTTGGCATGTTTCTCCATCTTTACTAAACGTTGTTGAACGTTTTGTTCGTTTTTATTTTGTCTTTATTAAGAATCTTTTCCGACCCACGCGGTCGGGTGTGTTGCACCGATCGCGCAAATCTTTCGCATAAAAATTCATGCGATAGACATGTCTAGAAAAGCCCCGTAAAAAAGGCAGGAGATAAGCGTAAGCGAGGGGTCGAAATAAGCCAAATCCGGGCCTTTTACTCCTCCTCTTTCAAAGTGGCCCGCGACACGCCGAAGGAGACCAACCACCTTTTTTGGCCAAATAGGGTCGAAAAGAGCTGAAAAGTGAGGGAGAAAAAGCTCGCGTCTTTGTTGCGGCCTTTTTCGAGCTCAGCTTTTCAGGCCTTTTCGCCTTCTTTGGACTACTCTGAATTTATGAGCGTACATATCAGTGCCCAGAAGGGCGAAATCTCCGAAAAGATCCTCCTCCCAGGCGACCCCCTGAGAGCCAAGTGGGTAGCCGAAAACTGGCTGACCGAGGTCAAACAATTTAATGCCGTTCGCAACATGTTTGGCTTTACTGGCCTTCATAAGGGTGAGCGCATCTCTGTAATGGGCACCGGAATGGGTCTGCCATCGATTTCAATCTATGTGACAGAGCTATTTAATGAGTATGACGTACAGAAAGCAATCCGCATCGGAACCGCAGGTGGTTTTCAGGACCACACCAAAGTTGGCGATGTAATTCTTGCAATGACCGCATCGACTGATTCAAATATTAATCGTCGTTTCACAAATGGTTTGGACTTTGCACCACATGCTGACTTTTTGATGTTGCAAGCTGCATACCAGGCAGCGCAACAACATGGTGGCTGCCATGTTGGTGGAGTTTCATCAATGGATTACTTCTACGATGAGACAGATTCCAAGGAACGTCTTCGAGCACATGGTGTGCTTGCCGTTGAAATGGAAGCATCGGCTTTGTATTCAATTGCCGCCCGAAAAGGTCGCCGCGCACTTTCTATTCTGACTGTTTCAGATCACGTGTTCACGCATGAATCAATGGATTCAGATGCGCGCGAACGTTCTCTCAATAACATGGTTGAGATTGGTTTGGCTGCGCTAAACGCATAGAAAGAGTGTTACGGAACCGGTTATTAGTTGTAACAGTTTGGGTTGCACTTGCGTTATTTGGTTTCTATGCCAATGCCAATATCAATTCTTTACTAACTACATCGATTTCCGTTCCAGGAAGTGAATCTGCAAAAGCAGATGCCATTATTGAAAGCGCCTTTGGAGAAACCACCGAAGGCGCTTTCTCTATTTTTGTTACATACGACAAGAATGCAACCAAATCGGAAGTAGCACTCCTGCAGCAAAAGATAAAAGTGGTTTCAGCTCAATTCTCTAATACACATCTGGTGCAAAACCGAGCGATAAATGGCGTTTTATATGCCAATCTGCAGACCCCTTATGACTTACAAGATGCCTCAGCTATTACTGAAAAACTTCGAAAATCACTTATCCAGATTGGTATTTCTAACGCAAAAGTAAGCGGGCCGCCTGCCATTAAATACGATGTCTCCCCAATTCTTGAAAAAGATTTGCAAAGAGGCCAGATAGTAGCAATTGCCGTCGCACTGATTTTTCTATTCTTAACTTTAAGATCAATTTGGTCCATGTTGGTTCCTTTAATAATGGCAATCACAATAATTTCGACATCCATTGGAATTATTTACTTGCTTGCCCACAAGATATTAATGGTGCTTTACATTCCCAACATCGTAGAACTCATTGGCCTTGGCTTGGCAATTGATTACTCGCTGCTTATGGTTCATAGATATAAGTTAGACGGCGATATAAAGAGAACTCAAAGAACGATTTTGATTTCTGGAAGTACGGTTGCAATTGCACTTTCAACCTTGATACTAATTCCAGTTCCATTTATGCGCTCTCTCGGAATAGCTGGCGTGATTGTTCCGCTAGTTGCGATGGCAGCTGCTACCACTTTGCAACCTGTACTACTTTCTTATCTCGGAGCTGATGGACCAAAACCGAAATTTGCTACAAATCGTTTTCGCCTCCTTGCAACATTTGTAGTCAAGCAACCTATTGCGGTAATCATGATTTCAATAGCTTTGATTGCAATCCCAACTTCACAGCTGGCTAATTTAAAAGTTACGCCTAGTTCGCTATCTGCACTTCCTGCAAATTTGGAATCCGCAGAAGCGATAAAGATTGCTACAGATCGAGCAGGTGAAGGAATTATCTCTCCAATTCAAGTGGTAATAAAACTTCCTGCCGTCTCTGATGTAAATATGGCTCGAGTTAAATTAGCAAGTGAGATTGCGCAAAATAACGATGTCTTTGCCGTAGCTACAGATCGTTCATATGTTGATCAAACCGGCAAGATCTTTAGAATATTTGTGATTTCAAAAAATAATCTTGGTGATAGTCAGGAATTAGTCCGCTATTTGCGCGAAATTTCCAATGATTTCCCAGCGGGGACCGAAATCTTTATAGGGGGCGCTCCGGCGCAAGGTTTTGACCTAGTGGAGAAGATTAAACAGACCTTTCCCCTTATCGCGATTTTCATGGTCTCGCTCTCGTTTGTCCTGCTCCGCCGTTTTCTTTTCTCATTCTTGATACCTATCAAGGCAATTTTGCTTGATCTTATTTCTATTGGTGCTGCTATCGGGACTGCAGTTTTCTTCATGAACAATGGGCTTGGTGTTTATAAATTAGAGCAAATTGAAATTTGGACATTGCTCTTCATCTTCTCTGTGCTCTTTGGACTTTCTATGGATTATGAAGTTTTTATTGTTTCAAGAATTCGCGAGAGTTATCTTGAGAAGAAAGATAATAAGCAAGCCATTATCGATGGACTAGCAAATACCGGTGGCGTGGTTACAACCGCAGCGCTGATTATGATCTGTGCGCTAACCGGTTTTGTCACAGGTCATTTTGCTGGGCTTCAAGAGCTCGGAGTTGGCTTAATTGCTGGCATCGCAATTGATGCCAGCATCATTCGTTTGCTTTTATTACCTGCAACTATGGTTTTACTCGGAAAATGGAATTGGTCCAACCCTCGCATTAGCGAGAGCAGGACCAATTCTTGAGTTAGGTTTTACTTCACAATCTTCACTGAGAAATGCACAGCTGGAAGCTGATATCCAAGTGCGATTGCTGGATTATCATTCGCAAAACTTAATATTGGAAGCATTCCATATGGAGTATTTGCAAACGATGGTTGGTTTGTATAAAACAAAGGATGTAAATCAATTATGTGAATACCTGGTTCACCTACGGCAGGTAAGTGAATAACCATGTAACCATTTGAATTGAATCCACAGCCATAACCTATGAAACTGTTGTCATAAGTTACGGCCATTGTGTTATCCAACTGAGTCCAACCAACACCTTTCATAGCAATGGTGATCTCTTCACCGGCTTTGAATGTGTATGTAGGCGTTCCTGACCCTTCCCGGTCCTCTGGTAGTGGTGATTTATCAGCCAAAGCCACACCTGCAGTTAGAACTTTTCCTTTTTTATCTTTGTAATTGAAGATACTTGGTTTTACATAAAATGGAATTTGAGCTTCAATCATGTCTCCAGATTTAATCTGAATAACATGCCATCCCCCCAAGTTATCTGGAATTGTTAAATCGGTAGAGAAACTGCCACTTGTTGGAGTTGCGCTTCCCATTGGCACTGCGTTGTATACCCAGCATGTTCCGGAGCAATTTACACGATTTCCTACAACTGACGCCCAAACTATTTGATGTGCGCCCGAGGTATACAGACCTGATACATCTAACTTAACTTTCGTTCCCACTACTGCACTATTTACATTTAGTTTTGCAATCGCAGTGGTCTTAGGATCGACACCTTGGTTAGACAAAGTAGTGCGGAAATCAGTCGAAGGTGTTACCACCTGCGGATAATCAATAGAAGATGGAATTAATTCCTTATTCTTAGTTACTTTAAAGGCAAGCATGCCACCTTTTGAAAAAGGCACTGGAGATTGCTTCAGATTCATATATTGAACGCCAATGCCATCTGCCGCAGTTACATAGTGTGTACCAACTTGTCCTGCTGCTCGTATTTTGAATTCTGCAGTTCCTCGGGTCCAAACAGCTTGAGCTTCTCCAACATATCCGTTATCCCAAAGAACGGAGATGCCACCGGTATATAGAGTTGATCCCATTCCAGTGTATTTAATTGTGATTGGTGTTCCGACAGGACCACTCGTAGGTGTCATAGTGAATTTTGGATTAGTTTGAAATCCACCTTTAGCAACCGCTGCACCATTTACGACTGCAAAAATATCGTGTGGCCCACCAAAATCTTCTGGTGCTTTAGCTTTGTAAGTAAATCCACCATTTGCATCAGTGGTCACTGATGCCATTTTCACGGAGTACTTTAAAAACTTTAAGCCGCGATAGTTGATTGAATTTGGCTGTACGTCAGCAAGCCAAGCACCATCAGCCGTTGACCAGGTCAAAGTTATTTCAGTATTTGCAGGTAATCCCTTGCCAGTTAACGTAAATTCTTGCCCGATATAACCTTGATTTGGTTCAGTAGTTATAGATCCAGCTAATAAATCTGGAGTGGTGAAAGTGGTCTTTTCACCTGTAAATGGCAGTGCGGGAACACCCTTTAAATCTTTTGGTGCAGTTAAGGTGAGGATATTCTCTGCATCAGCCGCGATTGCCGGACTCATCATGGCAACTGCAAGCGCAGCTGCCATGATTGACCTAGAAATAATTTTCTTATTCATTATTCTCTCCGTTTCGCAATCAGTTCTTACTTAGGAACTGCGTAAAGAGTTAATTGTGAATAAGCTGCGAAATTTGATGACCAGGTACCGGTAGCGCCCTTTAGAGCAGGTGTTACTGAGACTGATCTGTAGTAACTAACGCGATCATAAATTGTGCGGCCAGTTGATGGATCAACTTGGCGAACACCGTTAACCATTTTTGGCACTAATTTTGTAGATAGCACTTTCATGGTTGTGGTGTCTTTTGCGACCATTGTGACTTTGAAGTTGATTAGGCCAAGTGTTGAGTATTGACCGTTTGCAGTTCCGGTACGTAATACACCTGTCCAGAACGAAACACCTGAGTGATTTCCGTATGACAAAGGAATCTTGGTTGGCCAACCAGATACTTCAATGTAAGCCTGAGCGGTATTTGAAGAATCCATTACGGCTCCGCCCCAATCTGCGTTATTTGCATATACACGGAAGACGATGCCTTGGCCCAATAAATATTCAGATGTAATTGCACAAGAAACTCCGAAACGTGGTGCAAGTGCTCCTGATGTTCCAGATGCAAGAACGGTATCTACATACATATGAATTGGAGAGATCACTCCCTGAACCGGCGTTCCAACTTTTATATTTAAAGCAGGTGAGTTTGCCTTTGCGATTGATGTATCAGTAGGAGTTAGAACTCCGGTTAGCGCTGTTGCGCCAGCAGCTGCTGGCACCCATGAGCACTTTGCTACGAATGGCGCAACTGTTGTAGTAGCAACTGTTTCGCAACCAGAAATAGCTTTGCCTGCCGCGGAAAATGCAACGGTTCCTGGAACAGATGCAGTTGCAGTGATAACTGCTGGATCTAAGCCGAATGTGGCATTTCCACCAGAGAGTGCGAGAGTCGCATCAGCTGCATTAGCCGTGGTGACTCCTAATGATGCGAACGCTGCAATTGCAACGCTTGCAATAATTTTTTTCATAACCTAACTCCTTTTTTGTATTCTTTTAAATCTTGATTACTTCGTTGTAATAGTTCCGGTTAATTGCAAAGTCACTGGGGTAGCTGGTTTGCTTCCTTTTGAAGCGCTATCTACTTTCCATGAACCGGTCAAAGTCAATGAACCGGTAGCGCCTGCGTATTTGCCAGTGCCGCTAACGATTGTTAATGGGCCTTTTTTGATTGTTACTACAGTTGGTGCATCTGCATCCGCAGAGCAGGCCATTGATCCATCTGCATACTTAACTTTCAAAGTATCTGCACCGCTGCCAAGCGTTCCCTCGCCATCAAATGGTGTGCATTGCTCTGCCGGTGCAGCAGCACCCATTCCTTTTAATGAATCAAGACCGCCAGTTACGCCACTACCTGTTGCAGTTACGTTTGTGACTGTTACATCAGCATCGCCCCAAAGCATTGTGACGGTACCTTTGTATGTGGCATCAATCTTTACGGTGCCACCCTTAACTGCAGGAGCTGCTGCTTTTGGTTTAGTAGTTGTAAAGCCTGCCGGGCACTTTGGTTTGGCTGCAGTAACTTTCTTTACAGTTGTGCCTTTATAGCAAGTGATTGTTTTATTTGCGGCATTTGCGCTAACTGCGCTACCTAATATAAGTCCTGCAATTGCGAGTACTGTTGTTAATTTTGTTGAACGCTTCATCAGTTTCATCTCTCCCTGTAACTGTTTGTTACAGTAGAAATGTTTTCACTTATAAATTAAATGAAAAGTAAAAAGACGAGTGGCAGCACCTTAGTAACTATCTACCTGCTCACATGAGAAGAAATTGATGTAATTGTGAGAGGAAAAACTTAAGGGCTAGCACTCTCGCGCTAGCCCTTAGGTGTATGAATTATTTAATTATTAACGTACATCCAAATCATCTAAGCGAACTGCTTCGCCAGATCCTGATGAATCAAATGGTGTGAAGTCATACTCATCATAAGATGCGTAAACCGCTGCCTTTGCTTCTTCAGTTGGTTCGACTCGAACATTGCGATAACGAGCAAGACCGGTACCAGCTGGAATCAACTTACCGATGATGACGTTCTCTTTCAGACCAAGAAGTGGATCGCTCTTCTCTGATAACGCTGCATCAGTTAGAACGCGAGTTGTTTCCTGGAATGAAGCAGCTGACAACCAGCTTTCGGTTGCAAGCGATGCCTTAGTGATACCCATAAGTTCTGGGCGACCAGATGCAGCTTTTCCACCGGTTGTAACAACGCGACGGTTCTCTGCTTCAAAGCGACCACGTTCGACAAGTTCGCCAGGAAGAAGATCAGTATCGCCTGCTTCAAGCACAGTAATGCGCTTTAACATTTGGCGAACGATAACTTCGATGTGCTTATCGTGGATACCTACACCCTGTGAACGGTAAACCTCTTGGATTTCATTTACCAAGTGAACTTGAGTTGCACGTGGTCCAAGAATACGAAGAACTTGCTTTGGATCAATTGCGCCAACCACCATCTTCTGGCCAACTTCAACCTTCTGTCCTTCTTCTACAAGAAGTTTCTGGCGGCGAGTAATTGGATAAGCAACTTCTTCTCCACCATCTGCTGGCGTAACCACAATCTTCTTGCCCTTTGCATCTTCGCGGAATGAAACCACACCAGCTGTTTCTGCGATTGGTGCAACACCCTTAGGTGTACGAGCTTCGAATAATTCCTGTACACGAGGTAGACCGTGAGTAATGTCGTCACCTGCAACACCACCGGTGTGGAAGGTACGCATTGTTAACTGTGTACCTGGTTCACCAATTGATTGTGCCGCAATGATTCCAACTGCTTCACCAATATCTACACGCTTACCAGCTGCAAGTGAACGTCCGTAGCAAGCTGCGCACTGTCCGACCTTGCTATCGCAAGTTAGAACTGAGCGGACCTTAACTTCAGCAACTCCTGCTGCAATAAGTTCGTCGATTACGCGATCGCCAAGATCTGAACCAGCTGCAGCAAGTACTTTGCCATCAACTGTTACATCTTCAGCTAGCGCGCGACCGTAGATAGAAGTTTCGACATGATCATCCTTAACTAGCGCTCCACCTTGTTTTGATGCAATAGGAAGAACTAGTCCACGATCAGTTCCGCAATCTTCTTCACGGATGATTACATCTTGTGCGACGTCGCAAAGACGACGTGTTAAGTAACCAGAGTCAGCGGTACGAAGCGCGGTATCTGCAAGACCCTTACGCGCACCGTGAGTTGAGATGAAGTATTCAAGAACTGAAAGGCCTTCACGGAAGTTTGACTTAATTGGACGAGGAATAATTTCGCCCTTTGGATTTGCTACCAGACCACGCATACCTGCAATCTGACGAATCTGCATCAAGTTACCACGAGCGCCTGAGTGAACCATCATCCAAACTGGGTTGATACGAGGGAAGTTATCTTCCATCTCTTTACCAACTTCAGCAGTTGCTTGAGTCCAGATCTCAATTAATTCCTGACGACGCTCGTCATCAGTAATCAAGCCCTTCTCGTACTGTGATTGAACCTTATCTGCCTTAGTTTCATAACTCTCAAGAATTTCTTGCTTGCGAGGTGGAACTACAACATCTTCGATACCAATAGTTGCACCTGCACGTGTTGCCCAACGGAAACCAAGTTCCTTTAGCGAATCAAGTGTTGCTGCAACAACAACTTTTGGATAGAACTCTGCAAGACGATCAACGATAGAAACTAGTTGCTTCTTAGTTACATCTGCATCAACGAATGGGAAATCAGTTGGTAACGCATCATTGAAAATTGCGCGACCTAGAGTTGTTTCCTTGGTTTCGCCTGCAACGCGAATCTTGATTGGAGCTTGCACCGCAAGAGTTCCTTGATCAAGAGCCATCACTGCTTCAGCTACAGATGTAAATGCACGACCTTCACCCTTTTCGCCAGGACGTACCTGGGTTAAGTAGTAAAGACCAAGCACCATGTCCTGTGTTGGAATTGCAAGTGGACGACCATGAGCTGGTGACAAGATGTTGTTAGATGACAACATCAAAATACGTGCTTCGGCTTGCGCTTCTGCAGATAGTGGTAAGTGAACCGCCATCTGGTCACCGTCGAAGTCCGCGTTAAACGCAGTACAAACAAGTGGATGTAGATGGATTGCCTTACCTTCAACCAACTGTGGTTCGAAAGCTTGGATACCTAAACGGTGCAGGGTTGGTGCACGGTTAAGTAGAACTGGGTGCTCTGCAATAACTTCTTCTAGAACATCCCAAACCACTGGACGTGCACGTTCGACCATGCGCTTTGCGCTCTTGATGTTCTGTGCATGATTTAGATCAACAAGACGCTTCATTACGAATGGCTTGAAGAGTTCAAGCGCCATCTGCTTTGGCAGACCGCACTGATGTAACTTCAACTGTGGTCCAGCAACAATTACTGAACGGCCAGAGTAATCAACGCGCTTACCAAGCAAGTTCTGACGGAAACGTCCCTGCTTACCCTTAAGCATGTCTGAAAGTGACTTAAGTGCACGATTACCAGGACCGGTTACTGGACGTCCACGACGACCGTTATCAAATAGCGAGTCAACAGCTTCCTGCAACATACGCTTTTCATTGTTAACAATGATCTCTGGCGCACCAAGATCTGCAAGACGCTTCAGACGATTGTTACGGTTGATAACGCGGCGATACAAATCATTTAGATCTGATGTTGCAAAGCGGCCACCATCAAGCTGAACCATCGGACGTAGATCAGGTGGAATAACTGGAACGCAATCAAGCACCATAGATGCAGGTGCATTGCTGGTGTTCAAGAATGAGTTAACAACTTTCAAACGCTTAATTGCGCGGGTCTTCTTTGCACCCTTACCGTTTTCAGCGATATCAGTTAACTTGTCATATTCGGTCTTTAGATCGAAATCTTCAAGACGCTTCTTGATTGCAGCTGCACCCATGTCGCCCTTGAAGTACATGCCATAACGGTCACGCATTTCGCGGTAAAGAGATTCGTCACCTTCAAGATCTTGAACCTTTAGGTTCTTAAAGCGTGACCAAACATCTTCAAGACGTTGGATTTCTTTATCAGCCTTTTCACGGATCTGCTTTAATTCGCGCTCTGCTGATTCGCGCACTTTACGCTTAACATCGCTCTTTGCATCTTCTGCTTCAAGCTCTGCCATATCTGCTTCAAGTTTCTTAGAACGAGCATCGATATCTAAATCGCGCTTGGTTTCGATCTTCTTGCGATCGTTTGCAAGCTTCTTCTCATTCTGCGCCATATCTTCTTCGCGAGCTTCAGTATCAACTGAAGTGATCATGTAAGCAGCGAAATAGATAACTTTCTCTAAATCCTTTGGAGCAAGATCAAGTAGGTAACCTAAACGTGAAGGCACGCCTTTGAAGTACCAGATATGTGTAACTGGTGCTGCAAGTTCGATGTGGCCCATACGTTCGCGACGTACCTTTGCGCGAGTAACTTCAACGCCGCAACGTTCGCAGATAATGCCCTTGAAACGTACGCGCTTGTACTTACCGCAATAGCATTCCCAGTCGCGAGTAGGTCCGAAGATCTTCTCATCGAAAAGGCCATCTTTTTCCGGCTTTAGTGTGCGGTAGTTGATGGTTTCTGGCTTCTTAACTTCGCCGAAAGACCATGCACGGATGTGCTCTGCTGATGCCAGACCAATACGGAGTTCATCAAAGAAATTTACATCTAACATCTGATCACACCTCTTCTACTGAGCTTGGCTCAACTCGTGACAAGTTAATTCCAAGTTCTTCTGCTGCTCGGAATACTTCATCATCTGTATCGCGCATTTCGATTGCAACACCTTCAGATGAAAGTACTTCAACATTTAGACATAGTGATTGCATTTCCTTAACAAGCACCTTGAATGATTCAGGGATACCTGGTTCTGGAATGTTTTCACCCTTAACAATTGCTTCATAAACCTTTACGCGACCAAGCACGTCGTCAGATTTAATAGTCAACAACTCCTGCAATGTGTATGCAGCGCCATAAGCTTCAAGCGCCCACACTTCCATTTCACCGAAGCGCTGACCACCGAACTGTGCCTTACCGCCAAGTGGTTGTTGAGTAATCATTGAGTAAGGACCAGTTGAACGTGCGTGAATCTTGTCATCAACCAAGTGGTGCAACTTCAAGATATACATGTAACCAACTGAAATTGGAGTTGGGAATGGTTCGCCAGAGCGACCATCAAACAACTTCGCCTTACCTGATTCACCAATAAGTTGTAGGCCATCACGGTTTGGAAGAGTTGCACCTAATAGACCGGCAACTTCTTCTTCCTTAGCGCCATCGAATACTGGAGTTGCAACATTGGTTCCTGGTTCAGCTTTTGCTGCACCAATCTCTTCTAGATGCTTTGTCCATGCTTCGCCAACACCAGATAGATCCCAACCGGTCTTTGCAGCCCAACCCAAGTGCATTTCAAGAACCTGGCCAACGTTCATACGACCAGGCACACCAAGTGGATTAAGGATTACATCGATTGGAGTTCCGTCTTCAAGGAATGGCATATCTTCGACTGGAAGAATCTTTGAGATAACACCCTTATTACCGTGGCGACCAGCAAGCTTGTCACCAACTTGAATCTTGCGCTTTTGCGCAACATAAACACGAACAAGAGTATTTACACCTGCACCAAGTTCATCGCCCTCTTCTGATTCGAAGACTTTAACGCCGATGATCTTTCCTGATTCTCCGTGTGGAACCTTAAGAGAGGTGTCGCGAACTTCGCGCGCTTTCTCTCCGAAGATTGCACGAAGCAAACGCTCTTCAGGTGTTAATTCAGTTTCGCCCTTTGGAGTTACCTTTCCAACCAAGATATCGCCAGGAACTACATCTGCACCTACGCGGATGATGCCTCGTTCATCTAGATCTGAAAGAACTTCTTCAGAGACGTTTGGAATATCGCGAGTGATTTCTTCGGCACCAAGTTTGGTATCGCGAGCATCAACTTCGTATTCCTCAATATGAATTGATGTCAGTTCGTCATCTTGTACTAGACGCTGAGAAAGGATAATTGCGTCTTCGTAGTTGTGACCTTCCCATGACATAAATGCAATAAGCAAGTTCTTGCCAAGCGCCATTTCGCCCTTGTCAGTTGAAGGTCCGTCAGCAATAACTGAGCCAACTTCGACTTTCTGACCTTCGGCAACCTGCACGCGCTGGTTGTAAGAAGTGCCCTGGTTTGAGCGGCGGAACTTAGAGAGTGAGTAATTGTCATACTTACCATCGTTCGTCATAACTGTTACTTCATCAGATGAAACTTCAGTTACTACACCGGCGCTCTTTGCCATGATTACATCGCCAGCATCGATTGCATTACGCCATTCCATACCAGTACCAACAAGTGGTGACTCTGGACGCATTAGCGGAACCGCTTGGCGCATCATGTTAGAACCCATCAACGCACGGTTAGCGTCGTCGTGCTCCAAGAATGGAATCATTGCAGTTGCAACTGAAACCATCTGACGTGGTGAAACGTCCATGTAATCAACTTCGTCTGCCGGAATATATTCAACTTCTCCACCGCGGCGACGAACTAGAACACGAGCTTCCGCAAATGAACCATCTGAATTAAGTGGTGCATTTGCTTGCGCAATGACGTGCTCATCTTCTTCATCTGCAGTTAAGTAATCAACCTTGTCGCTAACTTTGCCGTTAACAACTTTGCGATATGGAGTTTCGATAAATCCAAATGCAGTTACACGTGCATATGTTGCAAGACCACCGATAAGACCAATGTTTGGACCTTCAGGAGTTTCGATTGGACACATACGTCCGTAGTGAGATGGGTGAACGTCACGAACTTCGAAGCCTGCACGATCACGTGAAAGTCCACCAGGTCCAAGCGCCGATAAACGACGCTTATGTGTAAGACCTGACAATGGATTTGTTTGATCCATGAACTGTGACAACTGAGATGTTCCGAAGAATTCCTTGATTGATGCAACAACCGGACGGATGTTGATCAATGTTTGAGGAGTAATTGCTTCGACATCTTGAGTAGTCATACGTTCGCGAACCACACGTTCCATGCGTGAAAGTCCGGTACGAACTTGATTTTGAATCAATTCACCAACGGTACGTAGACGACGGTTACCGAAGTGATCGATATCGTCAGCTTCTACGCGAACTTCCTTGCCGTAATCCATAACTAGATCGCCACGGTGTAGCGCAACTAGGTACTTCAGTGTGGCAACGATGTCCTGAATAGTAAGCAAATTCGCTGCTAATTCCTGCTCAAGACCTAACTTCTTATTGATCTTAAAGCGACCGACCTTGGCCAAGTCGTAACGCTTTGGATTGAAGTAGTAGTTCTCAATTAAATTCTGTGCAGCTTCTTTTGTAGGAGGCTCACCAGGGCGAAGCTTGCGATAAATATCTAGCAACGCATCGTCTTGAGTCTTTACGTTATCTTTTTCAAGAGTTTGGCGGATTGAATCGTATTCACCGAAGTTTTCGATGATCTGCTCTTCGGTCCAACCAAGCGCCTTGAGGAAAATTGTTACAGATTGCTTACGCTTACGATCGATACGTACGCCAACCTGGTCCTTCTTATCTACTTCGAATTCAAGCCATGCACCACGTGAAGGAATGATCTTCGCGGTGAATACATCTTTATCTGAACCCTTTTCGATTGAACGTTCAAAATAAACACCAGGAGAACGAACTAGCTGTGAAACAACTACACGTTCGGTGCCGTTGATTACGAAAGTTCCGCGAGGTGTCATCAATGGGAAGTCACCCATGAAAACAGTCTGCGATTTAATTTCGCCAGTTTCATTGTTCATAAATTCCGCAGTTACGAAAAGTGGAGCTGCGTAAGTCATGTCGCGCTCTTTGCACTCGTCTACTGCGTACTTTGCTGGTTCGAAACGATGGTCACGGAATGAAAGTGACATCGATCCTTGGAAATCTTCGATTGGTGAGATCTCTTCGAAAATTTCTTCTAAACCTGATTGGGATGGTAGCTCTCCACGAAGTGATTCTGGTGAGTTCGCCATACGCTCGCGCCACTCGGCGTTACCAAGTAACCAATCAAAGCTCTCACGTTGTAGAGCAAGCAGGTTTGGTACTTCAAGTGGTTCAGAGATTTTGGCGAAAGAAATACGGCGTGGAGCTGTTTTGTTCTTTGACGCGGCCAAGTTATGTCCTTCCAAGACAATTAACGTTCAATTTAAAACGCACACGACTGTTAGGCCGCCAGCCGCTATATGCCATGACCTAGTAGAAAAGTGTGAGGGAGCAGGATATAGGTGCTTGCTTTCCCCTGTCTAATCGGGTAAAAGCACCCATCCTGCTCCCTCGATCCCCCCAAGGAGCTAATGCTTGATTACTGCTTGATTATTTCAATTAAGCGGTTGGCTTAGCAGGCTTTGGCGCCTCAGCTGGTTTTACTGGCTTTGTTGGAAGCGCTGCGATCGCCTTGATTGCGGCATCCCTTGCTGCCGTCGCTGCTGCGATTGCTGCCTTACGGGCATTATCAGCAGCAGTTTTTGCCTCTGCTGTTGTTGAAGCGGTTACAGCGCTCTTGTATGCGCTCTTTGCGGCATCAACTGCGCTCTTAAATGCATCATTTGCGCTCTTACGAGCTGCCGCATTTGCTTTCGCTTTTGCCATGTAATCTGCAAGAGCAGCTTTATATGCAGCCATTGCTGCCTGGCTATCTGACTTCCATTTTTCCAAAGCTGCCTTGTAGGTTTGATTTGCCTGAGATTTTGGCTTTGGAGTTGCTGTTCCCTCTGCAAATGCTGAGGTTGGCAGCGATAACGAAGCAATCATGGCTAACGCTAAAAACTTCTTCATCTTTACTTCCTAACTTTCCTGATAGTTCCCGATAGTTCCCGAAATTGCGGTGCTTTCCGCATGAATGAATAGTGACCCATATTCGTGTGAAACTTATGTGAAAGTTGCTTTAACTCCTTAGGAACTAGCAACTAATTCCCTAATTAAGTAACTTTAAACCGTGAGCAAAGGGCAGATACTCGTCGTTGATGATGAACACGGCATCAGGACCTTGCTTTCGGAAGTGTTAAATATTGCCGGATTCCAAGTCACTATGGCCGCAGATGGCCTCGATGCTTTAAATCAAATCAGAAAGAATAAATTCGATTTAGTACTGCTCGATGTTAATTTACCTAAAGTTGATGGTTTTGCAATACTTGAAAAAATAAGGGCATCGGCGCCTACTCAACCAATAATCATGATTAGTGCACGTACCGAAAAAGATGATGTCACGCACGGCTTAAGACTTGGGGCCGATGATTACATTCGTAAGCCATTTAGTGTCGAAGAATTAGTATTGCGAGTTGAGAACCGTTTGCGCAGAACTTCCAACTCGGAAGTTGAAACCTTCATCTGTGGACCGATTGAATTAAATGAACTTAAACATCAAGTTCTGTTTAAAGATCAGGAAATTGAGCTTTCGCCAACTGAATTTAATCTCCTTTTGGCACTCATTCATAATCAAAATCGCGTCATGACAAAAGAGAAATTGCTGGACTTGGTTTGGGGACTTGATTTCGAGACTTCTACAAACGTTGTCGATACCTACATCTCGTATCTTCGTAAGAAATTGCATAAAGATGGATTCGAAGGAATCAAAACGGTGCGTGGCGTAGGTTTCAAATTGGATAGTCAATGAAGTTAACCTCCCGGTTAGTTATTGTTCTAACAATTTTTATTAGCATCGCAACTTTTTCCGCTGGGTTATTCTCAGTAATTACTAACCACGACCAACAAGTAAGCAATTACAAGAAGTCTCTAAATGTTATTCATGCTGAGATGAAAAGTAGTCTAGAAGACCCGGTATCACTTGCATTATTAATCGCAAATCAGAGCACAATTCCGATGTCGCTTGGATTCATAACTGACGACAATGACATTACCTATTTGGTAGATAACGCTGGTACTAATATCACCAAACTAAATAAGGATCTGATTGATAGAGGCGATAAGCAGACATTGAGCATTGGTTCTGAATTGGTCAGGTTTTTCAAAACAGGCAAAGGCGAAGCTGTTGCTTTTGTAATTTCAACAAAGGAAATTGATAAGCAAATTGGCCAAATCTGGGGCAAAATCTTGCTCTTCAATTTAATACTCATATTAATTTGCGTAGCTGCGGTGCTCTTAATATTTCGAAGAGATTCAAAAATTAATAGTGCTGCTCGAGCAATGCAAGAATTCATTGGGGATGCTTCTCATGAATTGAAGACGCCTTTAACCGTTATTCGTGGTTATTCCGAAATGCTTGGCACTCATCCAGAAAAGGTAGAGAAATATGCCGAGCGAATTAATGTTGAATCGCTAAGAATGACCGAAATTATTGATCGCTTACTGAAGATTGCAGCTTTGGATGAAAAGAATAAGGTCGAAGCAATCGAAATTGATATCGCCAAATATGTTAAATCTCAGATTGAAGATATATTGATTATTCAACCGAAGCGAGAAATCACATTTCTTTCAGAGCCTTTGACCATAAAAGCTCCTCTCGACCTAATAGAGATTCTAATTACGAACCTATTAACAAATGCCAGAGTTCATTCGCCTGAAGACACACCTATTCAAATTACGATTACCGATAAGAAATTGATAATTGAAGATGGCGGACCAGGTTTATCAGAAATTCCAGATAAGCCATTTAAACGTTTTGATGAATCTCGTTCGAGAGAGACTGGCGGAAGTGGCTTGGGTATGAGCTTAATACAAAAGAGTGCAAAGAAGCTTGGTGCGAAAGTGTTTTTCAGTAAGAGTGAACTTGGCGGGCTAAAGGCAGAAATCGCCTTTAATTAAAAAAACCCCGCAGATTTCTCTGCGGGGTTTTATTTACACTAATTTCTGTAATCAGTTCCTTTGTGAGGAACCCGTGCTACCGACAATTGTCAGCAGCTCGGACATTACTTAACAGTGACCTTTGCGCCAGCTGCTTCTAGAGCTGCCTTTGCCTTATCTGCTGTTTCCTTGTTTGCCTTCTCAAGAAGTGTTGCAGGTGTTGCATCAACTAGATCCTTAGCTTCCTTCAAGCCAAGTGCTGAGTTAAGTGCACGCACTTCCTTAATAACTGCAATCTTCTGTGAGCCAGCATCTTCAAGGATAACTGTGAACTCATCTTGCGCTGCTGCTGCGTCGCCGCCTGCTGCTGCGCCGCCTGCTGCTGCAACTGCTACTGGAGCTGCTGCTGTGACATCGAATTCTTCTTCGAATGCCTTTACGAAATCTGAAAGTTCAACAACAGTCATTTCCTTAAATGCTGCCATTAAATCTGCTGATGATAGCTTTGCCATTTTTTTCTTTTCCTTTTTTCTTACTCTGCTGGTGTTTCAGCTGCTGGGGTTTCTTCAGCAGCTGGTGCTGCTTCTTCTGTTACTTCTGCAGCTGCTTCGGCAACTGGTGCCTCTGCAACTACTTCAGCAGCAGGAGCAGCTTCAGCTTTCGCTTCAACTGGCGCGCCTGCTTCTAGTTTGATACGAAGCGCATCGAAGGTACGTGCGGCCTTTGCCATTGTGCCCTTCATAGCGCCAGCCAACTTCGCCAAGAGAACTTCACGAGACTCAAGGTCAGCTAGCTTCATAATTTCGGCAGTTGTTACTGCCTTACCATCGAAGATGCCACCCTTGATTACAAGAAGTGGATTCTCCTTCTGGAATTCTTTAAATGCCTTAGCGGCAGCGATTGAATCGCCCTTAATGAATGCAACTGCAGAAGGGCCCTTTAGAAGTGAATCATCGATTTCAATTCCGGCATTCTTTGCAGCGATCTTTGTAAGGGTGTTCTTTACAACTGCATACTTTGTTTCCATGCCTAGTGAACGACGAAGAGTCTTCATCGCACCTACGGATAGACCGCGGTATTCAGTTAGCGCAATTGCATCTGCAGACTTGAAGTCTTCAGTTAATTCAGCAACTGCTGCTGTTTTATCTGGGCGAGCCATTTTGGTTCGTCCTTTCTTTTGATCCCTTTGGGTTATTGAACTTCGCAAGTTCCGAAGGCAATAAAAAATCCGTGGCGCAGAATGCGACACGGAAGAGGTAAATTTTTAACTTACCTTTAACAGTCTCACCTGCGCGGGGCTTCTTTTTGATTTCTCAAAATGCCTGCGGTCTCTGGAAGAGAGCTGAAGTCTAAAAGAAGGGTGCCATTTCTGCCAAATTGAGCTCAAATTCGATGGATGGCTCGGACCCAGAGCGTTGAGATTACGATTGAAATAACGACAGTTAGCAGAATTGCTGTGAACTGACTTTGATTTAGCGCACCCTCTGCCAAGGCAGCGCTACCTAATACGAATGAGAATTCTCCAACTTGTGACAGACCTATTCCCAATTGCCCAGGGCGTGCCTTTAATTTTGCGAACTTTGCAATCAAGAATGCTGGCAGGGTCTTTAAAGTAAAGAGCAATACCAACAGTAAGAGTGCAAACAAGGCAGAACCCCTTATCTCTGCTGGGCTAATCAAACTTCCAATAACAACAAAGAAGAGCACTTGGAATAAATCTCTAAAAGGTAGGACCACTTTTCGAAGTTGATCAGTATCTGAACTCTGGCTCATGGCTAATCCCGCGACGAAGGAAGCTAGCGCCATTGGAATTCCAAAGAGCACTGTGCCTAGCGCTGCGATGAATAACCCGCTACCAATTGAATAGATTAAAAATATATCTTTTTCCCAACGGATTAATCTAAGAATCATCGGCAATACTTTTGATGCCACAGCAGCCAGCGCAACAAATACTACTAACCCTCCGATTGCCACAGCTAAAGGTTGATCAGAAGCACCATATAAAGTGAGAATAATTGCAGCTACTGCTACACCTGTTATGTCTTGTACAACCGACCATCCCAATAGCGCATCTTCCGTTCCGCTATCTGTTGTACGCCTTCCACTTCTGGTGATATTAACGATTACTACACTTGATGACATCGCTAATGAGAGTGCCAACAAAAGCGCTCCAAGAGTTGGAATATTTAAGTATAAGAAAATTGGCGTAGCTACTAACATCCCAATTAACACTTGTAATGGCGCTCCCCAGATAATTCCCTTTTGCTCTTTACGTAATCTACGTAAATCAATTTCGATACCAACTTCAAAAAGAAGTAAGACCACACCGATATCCGCCAAGATTGCGATTTGATTTTTATCTGCCACATATCCCGGTGTAAATGGAGAAACCAACAAACCTACAAATAAATATCCGATAATTGCAGGTAAACCAATGCGCCTTGCAACATATCCGGCTGTCGCAGCCCCTAGTAATACAACTCCTACATCAAGTACTAAAGGTGCAGTGTCGACAACAGAAGCCATGGATTAATAGTAGTTTTAAATAAAAAAACAGGCGCTCTAAATTTTCTAGAGCGCCTGCTTGGTTTAATTTATTTAGTTTGCTGGAGCAGCAATCTTCGAACCTGAGGTATCAACTTGGATACCAGGGCCCATGTTTGAAGAGATAACTGCCTTCTTTAGGTAAGTTCCCTTAGAAGAGGCTGGCTTTGCACGCATTACTTCATCAAGCGCCGCTGCATAATTCTCAGCTAGCTGTTGAGCAGTAAATGATGACTTACCAATAATAAAGTGAAGGTTTGAGTTCTTATCAACGCGGAATTCAATCTTTCCACCCTTGATATCTGTAACTGCCTTCGCAACATCTGTTGTAACAGTACCGGTCTTAGGGTTTGGCATAAGGCCACGTGGACCAAGCACCTTACCTAGGCGACCGACCTTACCCATTAAATCTGGAGTTGAAACAACTGAGTCGTAATCCAAGCGACCTGCTTCGACCTCTGCGATCAATTCGTCTGCACCGACAATGTCTGCACCTGCAGCACGAGCTGCATCAGCGTTTTGGCCGGTTGCGAATACAAGAACGCGTGCAGTCTTACCTGTTCCATGTGGCAGGTTAACTGTTGAACGAATAGCTTGATCAGCTTTCTTTGGATCAACGCCAAGTAGCATCGCGCATTCAATTGTCGCGTCGTACTTAACGGTGGTTGTTTCCTTTGCAAGAGTTGCAGCTTCAATTGGTGAATAGATCTTGTTGCGATCTACCTTCTTAGCTGCCTCTTCGTACTTCTTACTGCGCTTCATTTCTTCCTAATTTCTTTTTGTTCTCTTGTTTTGGTTTTTATTAGGTTGTGGTGCTTTCGATCCAGCGTGGATCTCCCACTTATTCAACGGTTACTTTCGCAACCAAAAAATAAGTTATTTCATTCCGTCGACGATAATTCCCATTGAGCGAGCGGTGCCTGCAATGATCAGGGTTGCTGCTTCGATGTCGTTAGCGTTTAGGTCTTCCATCTTTGTCTTTGCAATTTCAGCAGCTTGAGCCTTTGAAATTGTTGCGACCTTGTTCTTGTGAGGAATTGCAGAACCCTTTTCGATTCCAGCTGCCTTCAAGATCAAGCGAGATGCAGGAGGTGTCTTTGTGACGAATGTGAATGAGCGATCTTCATAAACAGTAATTTCTACTGGAATGATGTTGCCCTTTTGTGACT
>VEQG01000023.1 GCA_018883345.1 Candidatus Nanopelagicaceae bacterium | reverse complement strand
AGCTCCAACACCATGGAGCAAGGATGAAGTAGTTGAAGCTTTTAATTCAGCACTTGCGCTAACTGCTCGTTAACGCTTTACTTCTTTTTGTAACCAGCTGGGCATTTTGGGTTAACAGAAGATACTTTCTTAATTGCTTTACCTTTAAAACATGTAATTGTCGTTTGCTTAATTTTCGATTGAGTTGGAGAAGGTGTTGCAGTCACTTTTGTCTCCATCTCAAATTTTGCTTTGGCTTCCGAGGCTTTAGATAGCGCTACTTCTCTGTTAATTAAACTCTCTGATATTAATTTCTTTGCTTCCTCCGAATATACCAATGCTCGAGGAATTAAATTAAGAGTAGCTATTCTGCCTACTGAATTGACTATAACGAGATTAAAATCTTCAGTTACATAATAAGAACCAATATTATTTGGATCTCTTAAATCATAAACAGAAAAATAAGTTAATTTAGGATTCCAGGATAGTGTTATCGGTGGTCTCTTTTCTTGTTCAAGCAAGTAGACTAATAAGATTGATTTTCCTTCATACTTTGTAACTTCTACCAAATAAGCTTCGCTATCTGACTTTTTAAGCAAAAGAATAGATTCTTGATTTAAATCATTAAGTTCAATTTTGTTTGAAACCTGTTGCAAATTCAAATAATTTTCAATATTTGAGCATTTAAATTGTTCGATAGGAAACCATCCTAAAACTGCTCGTTCGTAATTTAGAAGTCTAGGTGCACCAGCGGACATCAAACTCATCAAACCAGGTCCAGGGCTACCACCATACAAATCAGTTAAACCAAAATTGTGGAATAACTCATGTGCGATTGTATTTGGACTTTTATGAGAATCTAAAAACACAGCATTATTTATGAAGCCTTCATTTGTTTTCACCGTTCTAAAATATTCCGATGAAGCCAATCCAAAATTATTCCCCTCAGAAGATTCAAAAAAATCAAAAGCTTCAGCGCCGGAAATTGACTTATTTGTATTGTTTCCTTCGAAAACTACGCTATCGAATCCTGAATAATTAACATAATCGTCGCCACTTTGAATTAATTTTTTGATAAATCCCCAAGTAGAATTTGGCAAATTGCTATCTGACCAACTTTTATCTTGATCTACATACTTACTCTTAAATTCAACTATAGATATATTTGCATTAATTGTTGGAAGAAAATGCAAATCTATTTTGACATTTCCATCTGATATTTCTTCAATTTTTTTTACGGCACTTTGGTAATCAGATTTATCTGATTCACTCAAAATTTTCGTTGGACTGTCTGAAAAATTAAAAGGGATGACACCTATTTTTAATTTGGCTTTACCACCAAGTCTTTCTTTAGCCAGTGGTTTTCCAAGTGAGACAGCTTGGTTTGAAGAGGCTTCGAGTAAGCAGTCGCTAAATTTAGATTGTGCATCTGCAAAATTGGTATTTGCAATCAAATGCAAAAAAATAATGAAACTGGTAATTACTTTACGCAATTTCATGGAAATCCAAATTTGCTAATTTTCAGAATTAAAGAAAACGTTCTTCGTTTCTGTGTACATATCTAATGAATCTGGGCCAAGTGCGCGACCCAAACCTGATTGCTTGAAACCACCGAATGGTGTCCAATAGCGTACAGATGAATGCGAATTAACAGAGAGATTGCCTGTTTCAACTGCGCGAGATAGGCGAAGTGCTTTACCCAAATTACTTGTGTAAATCGATCCTGATAATCCGTAAATTGAATCATTCGCTTTTGCAATCGCATCTGCTTCATCTTCGAAAGGAAGTACGGCAACTACCGGACCGAAGATCTCTTCTTGCCATGCCTTTGCCTTGGTATCTTTTGGAAGCAACACAGTTGGTGGCACCCAGAAACCATCACCAGAAGGTGTCATTGATCCTTGGAATGCCAATTTGGAATCGCTCTCATTGTTAATATACGAGGTAACAACATCCATCTGCTTCTTGGAAATCAATGGACCCATTCCAGCGGAATCTAAATTTGGATCTTCACAGCGGAATGATTTAACTGCCTTTTCGAAATGTTCCATGAACTTATCGAAAGCTTTCTTTTCTACCAAGATGCGAGTGCGTGCGCAGCAATCTTGTCCGGCATTATCAAATACACCACCAGGTGCGGCATTAGCAGCAGCTTCGATATCCGTATCTGCGAAAATAATATTTGCGCTCTTGCCGCCAAGTTCGAGAGTTACTCGCTTAACTTGATCAGCACAGCCAGCCATAATTGATTTACCAACTGCCGTTGAACCAGTGAAAGAAACCTTTCGCACCAAAGGATTGGTAACAAAGCGATTTCCAACCACGCTGCCCTTACCTGGGATGATGTTTAAAACACCTTCAGGAATACCTGCTTCAAGTGCTAATTCGCCTAAACGAATTGCAGTTAACGGTGTTAGCTCGGCAGGCTTTAGCACCACGGTATTTCCAGTTGCTAGTGCTGCTGAAAAACCCCAACCTGCGATTGGCATTGGGAAGTTCCAGGGAACAATGATTCCAACTACACCAATTGGTTCTTTGAAAGTGATGTCAACGCCACCTGCAACTGGAATCTGTCGGCCATAAAGACGCTCTGGCACACCTGCGTAATAATTTAAAACATTTGCAACGTTATCTGCTTCCCATAACGCATTGCCACGAGTATGTCCTGAGTTCTCAATTTCAATTTTTGCTAATTCTTCGCGATGTTCGCGCACTTTATTTGAAAAAGCACGGAGCAAATTTGAACGATCATATGGAGTGACATTTCGCCAGCTCTTAAATGCTTCAGCAGCTTTTGCAATGATTGCGTCAGTCTCTTCGACTGAAGCTTCTTTAATCTGCTTAACCGCTTTGCCGGTGGCAGGATTAATTACGTCGTATGTAGTGCTCAATTAGTACCTTTCAAAATTACGGATTAGTTCCCAATCGGTAACTGCTTTTCCGTATGCTTCAATTTCAACTTGCGCCATGTTGGTGTAGTGCTTCTGCACTTCTTCACCGAATGCTTCCTTAACGAAAGCAGATTCGCTCCAAAGTTTCTGTGCCATTTCCATAGTGTGTGGCACAAACTCTGAATCAGATGCATATGCATTTCCAACGAATGCAGGTTCAAGAGGTAGCTTCTTTTGAATTCCATCAAGACCTGCTGCGATCATGCCCGCAACTGCCAAGTATGGATTTACATCGCCACCAGGTACGCGGTTTTCAACGCGCAACGATTGTCCGCGACCTACTAAACGAAGCGCACAGGTGCGGTTATCGCGTCCCCAGCGAATAGCGGTTGGTGCGAAAGAGCCTGGCTGATAGCGCTTATATGAGTTAATGGTCGGCGCCCACATCAATGAAAGTTCGCGTAAATGCGCCTGCATGCCTGCTAGGAAATGCTTTCCAACTTGAGATAAACCATGTTCTTTATCGTTATCGTCTGCCAAAACCATTTCGCCATTTAGGCCGCGGAATGAGCAATGGATATGTGAAGAATTACCTTCGCGTTCATTGAACTTAGCCATGAAGGTAAGGGCATAACCCATGTCAGATGCAATCTCTTTTGCACCGTTCTTATAGATAACGTGGTTATCGCAAGTCTTCAAAGCTTCGTCATACTTAAATGCGATTTCGTGCTGACCAAGGTTGCACTCACCTTTTACTGACTCGACATACATGCCAGCGCCAGTCATGCCCAATCGGATTTGGCGAAGCAGTGGTTCGATTCTTGATCCACCAAGAATTGAATAATCAACGTTGTATTGATTTGCAGGAATTAGATTGCGATAGCGCTTATTCCATGCCTCTTCATATGTGTCATTGAAAACGATGAATTCAAGTTCGGTACCAACAAAAGCTTTCATGCCTGCTTCTTCTAATCGCTTAATTTGGCGACGAAGAATTTGGCGAGGAGATGCAACTACATCTGAGTGGTCTAACCACTGCACATCAGCTGTAACCATGGCCGCGCCTTCCTGCCATGGGATGTATCGCAAAGTAGACATATCTGGCACCATTGCGAAATCTGAATATCCGCGATCCCATGATGACATTTCATAACCTTCGACGGTATTCATGTCGATATCTACTGCTAATAAATAGTTACAGCCTTCGGTGCCATGCTTCATGATTTCATCTACGAAGAACTGGCCCGCGATGCGCTTGCCGACAAGACGGCCCTGCATATCGGTCATTACGACTACGACGGTATCGATGGTTCCGTCAGCTACATCTTTCTTTAATTGCTCAGCGCTGAGCATTCCTGCTTTTGTCATGAATTGAATTTATCCCTAATAGTCCGTTTTGTCAGTAAATAATTGATAAATAGCGATTTCTAGTGAATTACATCGCCGACATTCCGCCGTCTGCGGAGATGACTGAGCCAGTTATAAAGGAGGCTTCATCGGATGCCAAGAAGAGCACCAGATGAGCGATTTCGCGCGGTTCGCCAGGTCGGCCGATTGGCTGGAAGACCGAAATACCGTCATAAACTTTCTGTAATCCACCCAGTAAATCCGCATGGGCATAATTAATTGGCGTATCAACCCAGCCTGGGCAGATCGCGTTGCAGCGAATTCCGGTCTTTGCATAATCAAGCGCGATGCCGCGAGTTAGCATCACGACTGCACCTTTCGATGCGGAGTAGACCGCCAAGAATGGTTCGGAGACCAAACCGTTAATCGATGACATATTTACGATAGAACCGCTCTTCTGCTTAAGCATCTGAGGGATTACGGCACGACTTAAGTACATCATGCCAGCTACGTTTACTTGTAAAGTTTTTTGGATAATTTCATTTGGAGTTTCATGAAATGTGCCAGGCAGATTAACACCCGCGTTATTTACCAAAATATCAATTGAGCCATAGCGATTTAAAGTATCTGCTGCACATGAATCGCATTGTTCTGAATCTGAAATATCAATCTTAAATGCATTGGCGGTTCCGCCCATTGCTTCAATCTTTTTAGCAGTTGCTTCTGCGCCTTCTAAATTTACATCTGCACAAACAACTTTGGCACCTTCTTCGGCTAAACGAATTGCACTTGCTTCACCGATACCTGATGCCGCTCCTGTAACAATCGCTACGCGATTTTGCACTCTACCCATGCTACCCATGCTACCCATTGCATTAAAGTAATAGAGAAAGGCCACCTCCGCAATGAATTTTTGCGGAGGTGGCCCTTCTTTTATTAACTTTTTTGCTTAGTTGATTACTTAACTAAGCGAGCTTGGTGCTCAGGTGCCTTGAACCACTTATGTGCACTGACTTTCCACCAGATCATTGCGCTACCCATAATGATGACAAGCGCGATTGGTGCATACTGCACAGATAACCAAGTGAAGTTCTCATTGCCTGGTACACCCGCTGGAGTTGTTGGCAAGCAAAGTACGATTGAAATAAAGATAATTTCAACAACTGCAATTGGATTGATCCACTTGTAGTGCTTACCAAGATTCCATGAACCTGCCTGGAAACGATCTCCCTGCTTCCAACGTAGATAAATTGGAATCATGAATGAGAGGAATAGACCAAGCACAGTTACGGAAGTAACTGCGAAGAACGCAATTGGCACAACTGTTCCTTCTGGTGCCCAAAGTGCAGGCAAGGTAAGGATTGTTGCGAAAATACCAACACCAAATGCTGCGTGTGATGGGTTGCGATTTGAATCAAGCTTGGTCCAGTACTGGTGACCAGGTACTGCGCGATCGCGTGAGAACGCGAACAACATACGAGATGCTGCAGTTACGCAAGACATGCCGCAGAAGAACTGACCCACGCAGGTAATGATCATCAGAATCTGAGCCCAACCAGATGAGAGAGCTGATTCAAAGATTGCTGGTGCAAAACCGCCTGCCTTATTTAACGCTTCAACATCTGTTGCTGCGAATAAGAATGCAAGAAGTAATAACCAACCACCGACTGCTGAGAATGCAACTGATTGCCACATACCCTTTGCAGCTGCCTTTGATGCGCCACCGGTCTCTTCTGAAACGTGAGCTGAAGCATCAAAGCCGGTAATTGTGTACTGCGTTAGCAAGAAGCCAAGTGGCAATACATAGAACCAGTACATGCTCTCTGAGAAACCAGAATTGTTATTACGTGTAGTAAATACCCATTCTGCGCTCTGATGGCTCTTTGGTAGGAAAATCAAAATTGCAAGAATTGCTGCCACGCCAAAGACGTGCCAGTAGACGTTAATGTTCTGAAGCAAGTGAATGATCTTCGCGCCGTAAATGTTCATCATGATATGAAGTAGAACAGTCACTACGAAAACCATAAACACTAGTGTCAGATTTGTAGGATCCCACCAACCATTAAACAAACTCATGGTTGTGGTGAAGAATGTTGCAAAGCCGTAGTCAACACCTGCAATAACTGCCACAAGTCCGACGAGGTTTAGCCAACCAGTTAACCAACCATGTACAGGCTTACCAAGTGCGAAAGCCCAATAGAAGATTCCACCAGCGGTTGGCATTGCAGAAACTAACTCCGCCATTGCTAACGCAATTAAGAGAATAAAGATTGAAATTACTGGCCAACCAATTGAGATCGCAACTGGACCACCGTTGTTCCAAGCTTGTCCGAATGTTGTAAAACATCCTGATAGGACAGAGATGATTGAGAAAGAGATTGCAAAGTTAGAGAAGCCAGACCAGCGGCGGGTAAATTCCTGCTTGTATCCGAGTGACTCTAAGAGTTTGGCATCCTCATCATGCTGATTGCTCAAGTTTGAACTCCTTTGTTCAAAGTCCCAGCATGTGATCACGAGAGTTAACTCTTATGCCAGAACTAAACCGTTCGGTGTCGGTCACCGAATGGTCCTTTGTACTCCTAGAATGCACCTAAAGGAAAGGGTTTTTACGTAAATGTGTCGACTTTTAGGGTACGTGTCGGATTCGGATACTGACTTTTCAAGCGTGGTTGGAAAAGATTTCCAAGATTTCGTAAATCTTTCTTCAATTCATTGCGATGGTTGGGGTATAACTGACAAGAATGGCGAAGTTTTCAAAGAGCCAGTTGCCGCAACAAATAGCCCGGATTTTATGGATGTAATTAAGAAAACCAAAACTGATGGTTCGCTATTGCATCTTCGTTGGGCGACTTCGGGTTTGCCTATCAATAAAGAGAATGCACATCCTTTTCATTTCGGAAAATATTCATTCACACACAATGGATCTATTAATCCCCCAACTGCGCTAGATGAATTCATCGCGCCGCGCTATTTAAAAGAGGCCGTGGGCAATACTGATTCCGAACGATACTTCTTACTGGTAGTTCAGAAAATTGAAGAGCTTGGTTTAGTTCCGGGAATTAAAGCGGCTGTAAAAATTATTAAAGAACATACTTCATATTCAAGTATTAATGCGATGTTGTTATCGCCAACCAAAATGATTGTAATTTCCGAACACGATAATGCCAAGCGTCCAGATTTTGGCGGCGAAGATTATTACGATTTACATTATCGCGAAGATGAACATGCGATTGTGGTGGCATCTAGTGGATGGCCACAAGATGGTTGGCACAATATTCCTAACCACTCTATGTTGGTTATTGATCGCCACGACAGAAGTTTCGAAACCGCTAAGCTCTAGAAATCTGTGGATAACCCAGATTTCTAAATTTTTTTGTCGTACGTGCATTAAATGATTCGCATATGTTTCAAAAGGTAATCCAACCAGCCAATCAACTGATGGGTGATAATCGCCTGGATTATGAAGGTCGGCCGCGAAACGAAATCATTGCACAAGCTTTAGTTACAAAACCCGGCCCAGAAATGATGCAACAACTTCTTCTAGTCGATAAATCAGAACTCTCCCCCGCAGACCGAGTAGATTTTCTGAAATGTTGGCAGCGCCAGAGCGCTTGGGTTTCATTACAAGAACAGAATGCAATGCTTTTCGTTTCCGGTTCACATTACCAAGAATGTGCAGGCGAATATGATGTTGATCAAGATAGCCGTGAAGAAGTTTCCTCAGCAATGCGATTATCGCCTGCTACTTCGCAGGACAAAATAGATGTAGCGCGTACCTTATTTAATAATCTGCCTGCGACTATCAGCGCTTTAAATTCCGGTGATATTCCTGTGCAAACAGCCACTGTTATCGCAAAAGAAACTGCCGTTGCGCTACGAGCTGGCTTAGCGCCTGAAGCTGTATGTGAAATCGAAAAAATCGCTTTGGCGCATGCAGAATTTCATACCCCTGGCCAAGTCGCTAGAAAATTAAAGACTACATTTGCAACATTGGCGCCAGATTTATTTCAGAAAGAATTTGAAATTCAAAGAGAAGCCAGAAGTGTTAGATTCTACAAAGAAGCTGGTGGCGTCGGAACTATATTGGCAACTCTAAAGATTGAGGATGCTCAATTAGTTGATCAAGTGATAAGCGATTATGCCGAGAAGATGTTGGCAGATCATCGCGAAACTATGCAGAAGCTAGTTCGATTCAGTAGAGATCATAAGTGCATTAAAAGTTGCGAAGCGCAGTGTGCCCACGCTTGTGATGAAAAATGTAAGGATGAATGTAGAGCGCTCAATTCAAATGATCCGGTTGCGCTTGCGGCGCTAGAACGAGCAAACCTTATTAATATTGATGTAGAGAGAGATTTACGTAGAGCAGATGCTTTTCTCTTTGCAATGAAGGCAGCGGATGCTGCGCTAAAAGCAAGTGGTACCGTAATCACCAGACATAATCGTCGACCAACTATCAATGTAACAATTGATCTACCAACTGCACTTGGGCTTGCTGAAAATCCGGGTCAATTAGCAGGTTATGGTCCAATTCCTGCGGCAATTGCTAGAGAAATTGCCGCTGATGGTCGTTGGAAGAGATTTGTTACAGATCCAATAACTGGAACTCTTATTGATTATGGGCGTGAAACTTATGAGCCTCCTCAAGATTTGCAAGATTTTCTAATTGCTAGAGATCGAACTTGTCGCTTCCCCGGTTGTCGACAACCTGCCCATTTAGCTGATCTGGACCATGCGATTCCTTGGGAAGAAGGTGGCAAAACTTCTGCAGATAATTTAGGTGCATTGTGTAGACGTCACCATAATTTAAAAACTCATGGAGGTTGGAAATTAATCAACCAGAGCGATGGCGCTTGCATATGGATTAGTCCTACTGGTCAGAGGTACTCGGTACCTGCACGACCAATAATGGATTCGATATAAACCAAGCAGCTATGCATCTGGCTCAAGTAAACTTTTGCAGTGATTTGGTGGCCAGAAGAAGTTCCGACTTTAAAGTCGGACTCACTCACAATGCGCCCGATGCGCCCTTCTGATGCCGAAGATATTTACAGAGCAGTTCAAGATCCAGAGATTCCAAAATTCACAACAGTTCCGGCGGATTATCCAATTGATTTAGCCATTGAATTTGCAAATACCCGAGCCGCAGCAAGTTTTGTAAATAAGACTGAACTGGTATTTGTCATTGAAGATGCTCGGCTCGCAACTGCTACGTACCCCTACTCAAATGGCTTTGCGGGCGTAATGTCGCTTCACACCATCGAGATTCCAAATCATCGCGCTGAGATTGGCTATTGGTTGGCAAAAGAAGCGCGAGGCCACGGTATTTGTACAAAGGCAGCAGAGTTAATTACTGAATATGGATTGATGACAATTGGATTTAAGCGAATTGATGGAATTGTCGATGTGAGAAATGAACCCTCAAAGGCGGCTTTGCTTAAAGCAGGCTATGAATTTGAAGGGATTATGAAGAGTTATGTGACGCGCCGCGATGGTTCACAACTAGATATGGCACTATTTGCAGCAACTAAGCCGTAGGCCAAAAATTATTTTACCCAAGAAGTACAAGATAGAAATTTCAGTAGAAAATTAGGTAGAGAATGAACTCTGGGTTATCTGGGTTAACTGGGTTATCTGGGTTAACTGGGTTAACTAGATAATAAGCAATGCAACAAAATCAAGTTAATAAGTAAAGGAAAGATAAATTGGAATCGTTAGCATTATTCGCAGCAATTATTCTCTTCACTTCGCTTGTGGGTGGACCGGTAGCAATTCTCTTAACTTTCCTGCCAGATAAACCTAAATCAGTTCGAGTATTTAGGACTATCGCAGTAGTGCTCTTAGCGCTAATGGGAATCTTCTTTGGTTCTCAATTAGCTCTGGTAAGCAGTATTCCGCCATTTCCAAGATTAATTGGAATCTTTGGCCTGGTTACTTCGATAGCAGCGCTACTTTATGAATTTAAAGTTCTTAAACATAAGCAAATTGGTGAAAGTGAAAGAAGCGATTCAAAAATTTATGCTGTAATTTTTAAATCTAAGCGCCAAGATGCAAATAGTGAGCTTTATTATCAACACAATGATTTATTGGATGAGAAGATCAAGTCGCTTCCAGGATATATAAAACACTCAGGACTTCGACATCCTGAAACCCGAGAAGGCGTGACAATTGCATACTTCAACTCGTTAGATGCAATCGATAATTGGCGTAAAGATGGCGAACATATGGATGCCAAAAAGCTCGCCAAAAGTGAATTCTATGAAAATTACTCTGTTGAAGTTACTGAAGTTTTAGATGCTTATGGGTGGGATGGAAATTAACTAATAGCAAGTGTCCGCACTTAGCGCTAGAAGAAGTTAACTAGCCCTGAGTGCACTCCACAACTATGCCGCCCAGAATCTTCACATTCATTCGATTAACCCGGTAATCCAAAGTGACCGCAAAGTCTTCGCCTTCGCGTGAAGTTACTCTAAAAATCAATGCGTTCTGTTCTGCTGCAAATTGGGCTTGAGACTCAGTTGCTTTATCTGCAATCAACTTGGTGCAAGTCTCTTTAACCAACGCTTCAGAATTCTCATCGCCAAGCGGTGTATCTGCATATCCATAAGTTTCATAAACCGTCATTTTGATGACTGATCTGTTGGCAGCGCTTCCGCTTGAGGTAATTGTGAGTGTTTTACCCTGTGCGGTAATTCTGGGCTTGGTTGTAATTATTTTCGAGAGCCAATTATCTTGTTTCATAAGCGCTGGAGAGCAAGCCATCTTGGTACTAGCTAGCGCCTTTACCGTCAAAATTCCCTTTGCCAATGTGGCTGCACCAAACATTGAATTACAGCCCGCTTTAATTGAAATTCCTTTATCCTTAAAGGAGATAGTAATTAATTCTTTTGAAGCAAGATTTCGTTTCTTGCCGCCGACTGTTATAGCGGTTGATTTAAAGGTCAAAGCATCAACATCTGAAAAGTTTGCTAATTTAGATTTAGAGGTCGCAGCATTTGCAGAGGACAATGTGCTTAATGACAATGAACTTACTGAAGTAACAAATAAGTTTGTATTAACTGGCAGGGCTATCGGCAAAAGAATAGGCACAATCGCCAAAAGCGCAATTGCGATAAATCTTCTTTTGCCAATCGTTTTCATTTTGTTTTGCCTTTGATTATCCTGCTAGTGATTATTCTGGTAGTTATTTTTATGCTAGTTATTGTTTGGTTATCAGCACTTGTAAAGATAAGTGGAGGTTTTGCGCTAAAGCGCTCAACCAACCACTCCTCGCTCGTTGTGCAAAGTGGAGGTGCCGGGAATTGAACCCGGGTCCTCTGGTACTAAAACAGGGCTTCTACGGGCGTAGTGTGTTTAACGTTTTCTCAGTTCCGAAGCTCATACACACCAGTCTTCGACAAACTCATTTGCAGTTAATTTCCCATTAACACCTGCAACATTGTTAACGGAGGAGCTCTTTAGTCGACGCTAGTTACCGAACCAAGAGCATGTTCGGACTAACGGGTCTTGGGGCTAACTTATGCAGCTAGGGCAAGACCAGCAGTGTTCTTACTGCCGTTTATTTTGTTTGCTGAGTTTTTGGTTAACGAGATCATCCCAGCTTCCTCGGCCCGCTTCCCCTGCCTCAACATCCAAAGTCGAGACCGTTCACCCCCATGTCTTTCACTATTAATGGGAATTAATAGGAATTGCTGGGTGGAAAGCTTTCTTTCCACTATTTAGTTTTTAATTGCTAGACCAACCAGGATTATGAACCGCAGTTAAGAACCAGTCTTTGGTTCCGCCCTTCGGTGAGCACATCCTCTAAATTGTTCTATCTTGATCTAATTTCTTCACTTAACTTAACGCCCCTGCGAGCGCTTCTATGCCCTACTACGCTGCCAAGCGGCATTTGTAGCGAGCAAGGGGCAATTCTGCCCTACCACGCTCATTTATAACAAATTGATATACCTAAATGGCACTTTTTCATATTTTTACAAAACTTTCATAACAAAAGGCCTAGCCCCGAGGTTTTCCCTACTCAGCCATTTTTGCAAACCCTAGGCTTCTGCCAATTCCGAGCGCCGCCAAAGCATTCAGAACGAATACACAAAAACTTCATAGGTACTTATATAAATACGTATATATAAGTAAGTGTGAAGAATAAAAATTGTGTTCTGATCTGGTTGCAGAAGTTGTGCAGAGAAATCTAGGGACTAAAAATTTAGTAACTAGAAACGATTTACCCTCGATAAATTACTCGAAAGGCAATAAATGAAACTACGCAAGCGTGGTCTAGCAGTTGCAGTTGCAGTAGCAACAGCAGCTGGTGCATTTGTTGCAGCTCCATCACAAGCTGCTTCAGCTGCACGCACCGTAACCATCTGGTCAGGTGCAAACGATGCGAAGTCTGATAACCAGGCTCCAATTCTTAATGCTTGGGCAAAGACTCAAGGCATCACAATCAACACTGTTTACAAGAAGAATGTTCGTGATGAATTCATCAAGGCAACTCCAGATGGAAAGGGCCCAGACCTAATGGTTGGCGCTCACGACTGGACAGGTCAGCTAGTTGGAGCTGGTGTTGTTGCACCAGTTGCACTTGGCGGTCTTTCATCTGCTTTCTCTGCAGCAACCAAGTCAGGTTTCACAGTTAACGGCAAGCTTTACGGTATGCCAATTTATTCTGAGAACATTGCACTTATCTGGAATAAGCGCGACGCAACAGATCCAACAGGTAAGTCATTTATGGATCTAGTTAACTCAACAAACGGTCTTGCAATTACACGCGACCTAACAAATGGCGATCCATACCACTGGTCATCAGTTGCATCTTCATTCGGTCTAACTCTTTTCACACGTGATAAGTCAGGTTGGACATCCAAGCTTGGTTACGGCGAAGCAGGATCAGATGCATACGCTAATTTCTTAGCTGGCGATGCAAAGAAGATCATCCGCCCAGCAGATGGTTGGGATCAGTCAGCATGTACTCTTCAAAAGGGTGCTTACATCATCTCTGGTCCATGGATGTACAACCACGGTCAGGACACAATTTCAGGTTGCTCAGCAAAGCCACTAAAGGCTTCTGAAATGGGTATCGCAAACATTCCTTCAGTTGGTGGCAAGACTGTTCGCCAGTTCTCAGGTGTTTACGGATACTGGATGTCATCAAAGGTTGCAGGTCAACCAAATGCTGTTTCTGTAGGTAAGGTCCTTCGTTATGTTGGTTCAGCTGAATTCCAGTTGGCACTAAACAAGGCAGGAAATAACATTCCTGTTAACTCAGGTGCGCTTTCTGCAATGACAGATAAGAACCTTGCAGCGTTCGGCTTAGCTGGACGTAACGCAAACCCAATGCCAGCTTATGTATTCATGGATACAGTCTGGTCAAAGATTGGTTCAGCAGAAGCTGCAATCATGGCAGGTAAGTACACCGGAACACCTGGTGACTTCCTACGTAAGGCAGTTGCGGCAGCTCAGGCTGCGATTGATACTAAGTAATTAATTCTTAGCAATCGAAGCTGACCTAAAATAATCGAAACTGATTAATTTAAGGGGGTCTGAGCAATCAGGCCCCCTTAACTATTAAATTTATTATTAAATTTTATTGAAACCAAGATTAAACTAAATTAACCGATCCCGACCCTCAAAAAAGAAGTACCAAGGAGCAAGAGTGGCAACGCTGGAATCAAAAGAAGATATTAAGGCGCGCGATAAAGAATTAAGAGCGCGACGTAAAGCAGCTAAACATCTTTATGATGGCGGTGTTCCAAGTGTTCGCGGACAAATCATCAAAATAATCATCCTTGGACTAATCGATGCATTCGCCGGAACTATCTTCTTTGCTCTACTTGGTAAGAACCAAATTACATTTGCAGTAATTCTGGCTGCAGTTACATTAATTGTTAACTGGATTTATCTTCGCAAAGGCGGACTGCCAGCTAAATACTTAGCGCCAGGCGTTATTCTTTTGATCTGTTTCCAGATTTATACCGTGATTTTTAGCGGTTACATCTCATTTACCAACTATGGATCGCTCCACAATGGAAATTACGAAGCAGCCCTTAACGCCACCATGCTTGCTGCTGTTGAACCAGTCGAAGGCGCATCCGAATATGACATCAAAATTGTTAAAGGTAGCGATGGAGTTCTGCAATTCCTCGCGACTGATTTCAACACTTTTAAGGTTTATTTAGGTGGCGCAAACTATGCAACTCATCCAATCCGCGAAGTAACAGATAGCGATGGCTTAGTTAAAGGTGCAGATGGCACTGCAGAATCATTAGAGGGATACACCCGATTAAATGATGATCAAATTACAAATAATGCGGTTGCCATTATCGGATTAAAAGTTCCACTTGGACCAGATATCGCCAATGATGGATTCTTAGCTACTTCAGATGGATATTACGGAGCGGTAAATAAGTTCTCCTACACATATGACGAAGCAACCAAGACCATCACTACCACTGCCGATGACCGTAAATACGTTGCAGATGATCGCGAAGGATTCTTCATCGACCCAACTTCTGGCGAGAAATTAAATGAAATCGGCTGGCGTACCAACGTAGGTTGGAAGAATTTCCAAACCATCTTTACCGATAAAGAACTTCGTGGACCGCTTCTAGGTGTTCTACTTTGGACATTCCAATTCGCAATTCTTACCGTGCTCTCTACCTTTGTGCTCGGTCTGATTCTTGCGCTTTTGTTAAATGATGAGCGCATTAAGGGTCTAAAGATTTACCGTTCAATTTTGATTCTGCCATATGCATTCCCAGCTTTCTTATCTGCATATGTCTGGAAAGGTATGTACAACACCGATCGCGGCTTTATCAATAACTCAATTCTCCATTTAGGTGAGGGCAACAAAATTCCTTGGCTAGAGCAACAAGGCCCGGCACGTGCTGCGATTTTGATTATGAATCTCTGGCTAGGTTTCCCTTACATGTTCTTGATTACAACTGGTGCGCTACAAGCAATTCCAGCGGATTTATCTGAATCTGCAAGTATCGATGGCGCAAGCTCTTGGCAGACATTTAGATTAATTAAATTGCCATTGCTTTTGGTTTCTTTGACACCACTTTTGATTGCATCATTTGCTTATAACTTTAATAACTTCACGGTGATCTACCTCTTAACGGGAGGTGGTCCAGTTCTGGACCCAACCTTGCGCGTTACTACCGGTGCAACTGACATTTTGATTACCTTCGTCTACCGAATTGCTTTCGGTGGTGGTGTGGGAGCTAACTACGGTTTGGCATCGGCCTTCTCCGTTTTGATCTTCTTCATCATTGGTGGAATTTCATTCTTCTCATTTAAGAGAACCCGTTCACTCGAGGAGGCAACCCGATGAGCACAAATCAGGTAACTGTCCGCACTAATAAAACTAGCTTTAGTAGATGGGCGAAGACAGTTGGTTGGAAGCACATCATTGCTTGGATGATGATTGTTTATGCGACTTTTCCAATTCTCTACATCATCTCAACTTCTTTAACTGACTTCGGTGGCATTGAAAACGCTGCGCTATTTCAGCAATTTCATTATCAGAATTACATTGATCTATTTAATGATCCAAGCTATCCATTCGCACAATGGATGACTAATACCTTGATTATCGCGGGATCTACTGCGATTCTCTCGGTATTTATCTCTGCTTGCGCAGCGTATGCATTTAGCCGTCTGCGCTTTAAGGGTCGTCGCCCTGGATTGCTTGCGCTGATTTTGATTCAGATGTTCCCATCTATTTCTGGCCTGGTTGCGATTTTCGGAATTCTCTCTTGGCTTACAGATAACGTTCCGGCAATTGGTCTTGGTACCAAAGCTGGTCTAATTCTTGTTTATCTTGGTGGCTCTTTAGGCGCAGGTACTTACTTGATGTATGGCTTCTTTAATACGGTGCCAACTGAAATCGATGAAGCAGCAAAGATTGATGGCGCTACCCATACTCAGATTTATTTCCAGATTATTTTCCGCTTAGTTGCGCCGGTGCTGGCAGTTATGGCGCTGCTTTCATTCATCGGAACATTCTCTGATTACATCTTGGCATCTATCGTCTTTAGCAAGACCGAACAACAGACTGTCGCAGTTGGACTTGGAACACTTCTAAATGATCCATATTCAAAGAACTGGGCGATGTTCTGCGCCGGTGCAATCATCTCTGCAACCCCAATCGTTGCTCTATTCATGGGCTTGCAGCGTTACATTGTCTCTGGACTTACAGGTGGAGCGGTTAAGGGTTAATTAACTTGTACTTAATAACTATTTAAGTGAGATTTTCCTATTCAATAAATGGGGTTTCTGTTCAATAAATTGGGGTTCCCCTATTTACTGAGTTGAACAAATTAATTATTTTCTTCTTATCTAAAGGAGGAAATATGTATAAAAATGTTGATCAAATGGGCAGAAGTAATTCTGCGGCAGATGAACTCAATCGGAGGTTTCAGGAATTTCCAACCACATCTCGAGGACTTAGATTAGCAGCGTACGCATTAGATCTGCTTATAGCTAGTTTTACATTATTCATTGGTTGGGCAATCTGGTCTTTATTTACTTGGAAAGAATCAACTACTCCAGGTCATAAGATTTTGGGGCAAAAGATTGTTAATTTCAATAGCGGAATTGAAGTTTCTTGGTGGCACATGTTTGTTCGTGAATGCTTGGTTAGAATGATTTTTAATTTAATATCATTTTTTACTTTTGGACTTATGACTGTTATTGACGCACTTTTTATTTTTCGCGAAGATAAAAGAACACTTCATGACTTAATTGTCAAAACTATTGTGGTAGATGATAGTTCAATCGCTTTATTAAAAAATTGATTACCAATCGCTCTTTCCAGAACTACGACGAGAAATAGCGCGCTGAGTTTCACGATCTGCTTGCTTTTCAAGTAAGTCCTGACGCTTGTCATGACCTTTCTTACCGTGAGCAAGCGCTAATTCAACTTTTACTTTGCCATCCTTAAAGTAAATGGAAAGCGGAATTAAGGTGTTTCCGCCCTGCTTTAACTTTCCAGCAAGTTTATTTATTTCAGAGCGATGCATAAGGAGCTTTCGATCGCGACGCGGAGTGTGATTGGTCCAAGAGCCTTCTTTATATTCTGGGATATGAACGCCATGTAGCCAAACTTCGCCATCAATAATCATGGCAAAGCCATCAGTTAAAGATGCTCGACCTTCTCGAAGTGATTTAACTTCGGTTCCTTGCAAGGCCACTCCACATTCGAAAATTTCGTCGACAAAATAGTCATGGCGCCCCTTTTTATTCTGGGCGATGACTTTCTTGCCGGTTTCTTTAACCATAATGGCTAAGGGTATCGGTACTTTTAATGCAATCTAAATCCGAAGAGCCAAAGCCCTTTATCTTTCTCGTTCAGAGTAGTAATCGAGGAATTAACCGATGTTTCATTCAGAGTTGCAAATGGCATTGGAAACGGCAATTTAACCTTTGCTTTGGTCTCTAAATGCACAACATCATAAACACAGTTATACATTGTTATTTCGAAATTCTTAATCTGAATAGTTTTCATATTGCTATTGGTATTCATCCAGGTATTTAGTTCGTTATTAACATCAAGCCATCCTGCATCGCAATCTACAGGGATCCGATTTTCTGCATAATTTTCATTTCCGGCTAACATGTAGATTGAAGTCAATGCAGTATGTTTACCAACATAGTAAGCAGCTTCATCTAAATTCTGTACCGCTCGCATCGCTGCGGCTTCAGTAGCTTGATCTAGAGTTCTTTTGGCATTTGCAACCACGGCGATATCTGTGACAATCATTAGCGCTGTTAAGGCAGCAATAAATAATCCAATGATTAAAACTGAGAGTGAACCGCTCTGGCAATTATGAAATCTCTTTAGACCGTTAACTACAGAAGAGAAGTAGGGCATTTTCATGGAATTGGAATTAAATCGGTAGTGAAATCTGCAGCAAGATCTATCGCATCCTTAAGATTCATGTCGATTTTTAGGTTTGGATTTAAACCATGACCATTGCCATTCCATTGCCAAGGTGAAATCGTTTCTTCAGCTTGCGCTGTGACCATACGTCCTTGATTCGGTAAATGCATTTTCAAAGTTGCTCTGATACGTCCACCGGGTGAAATGCAAGGTGTTTCAGAACACTGGAAATTCAAATCTAAATTTGAAATCTCTTCTGGGTTAAGTCCTTCAGCTCTTCCACCAACACTTAATACTTGCCAAGCTCGATTTGGTGCTACTTCGTTATTTGGTGAAGTTACATATGCACGTAAAGATTCCCGGACTAATGTTCTTGCAATTAATTCGGAATTACTGAGAGTTGCAAAATGATTCAAGAAAACCAGTATCGGAAGAAATAGTGGGATTGCTAGTAGCACAAACTCGACCGAAGCACTCCCAGATTCAGAATGAATTAGATTTCTAATCCATGCGCATGAATAACTAACAGAGCGCATATCCTCCCCAACATTCTTCCTGCTCTTCGATCACTGCGGTGCCTACGGTTCGTATTTTTCGTCCACCTATAAGTGTGTTAATTCCAGGAAAAATCTGCGGCAGCTCCCGCTCTACATTTACAATCACTAAGCGCAATTTTTCAAAAGGGCTGCCCGAAGCAAGTTTCACTTCGTTGTCGGTTGAATTAATCTGCTGCCATACCGATTGCTCGCTAGCTTGATTCTGTGCAACGGTCATATCTACATTCCGAAAATTGACAGTAGCAATTAGCTGTAATGTCGCAAGAAACAGAGAGATTAACGGAATTAACACTAGTGCGCTCTCAAGATTTCCATCTTCGGAATGTAGATATTTAAGGAATCTCTTCATAGTCAATTAATTCAATGGCTATTTAACGCTGTTCATCGCATTTAGAGAATTGTTGAGAATTCCAGTTAAGTTAGGTTTCGCAATAGCCCAAATGGCGGTTACTAGACCGGTGGTCATTAAGACTACTAAAACCCAACCCGGAACATCGCCGCGCTCATCTCGCACTAATGTTTGAAAACGATCTCTAATCTCTACTCCGCTTCGAATCGCTATAACTTCAGCTTTTTCAATTAAGTTATCAACAAATCTATGTTTGCCTGCCGGATGTGCGGCCATTGCTGATTGCAACGCTTCTTCGCGAGTAGGGTATGTTGGAAAACCCCAGTTTTCGAAATTTGAATTTTCGTCATAAATAACTTGTTCTGCCTGAGACATTTCTTATCTTCTTTCCCTTGTTCTTTATCTTATTTTTTATCTTGATGTTTATATTGTTTTATATTGCCGAGCATCTTCGCTAGCTAGTCACCTCTGTCTAACTAGCGAAGAAGCTCAATTGGTTTATAGATGGCCAAAGTGCAAAAAGCACTGAGATTGGCAGAATCAAAAAGACAATTGGAATCATCATTGATGTTTCTGCTTTTCCTGCTTTATCCATAACCAAATTTCGTTGATTTATGCGCGCCTCTGCTACATGTCGATGTAACACTTCGACAATTGGGGCTCCGCGAACCAATGCCATTACTAATGCATCAATAAATCTACGAATTGATGCAGATTTCAGGTTGCGGCCCATCTCATCTAGTGCCTCATGAAATGGACTGCCTAGCCGAACTTGCTGAACAACTTTTGCAAATTCCTTAGCTAAAAAGGCATCTGAGCGATCTGCAATTCTGGCAAACGCACTTATCGGAGTTTCGCCAGCTGCGATTGCTAAAGTCAACATCTCTACGACAGCTGGGAACTCGGATTCAATTACTGTCCGCCGTTCTTTTACTAGTGAACTTAAGTGGCGGTCATAAATTAAATATGCACCAATTCCCATGAATATCGAAAAACTAATAGCTTGGAAGAGATCGACCAGCATTAATACGAGTGCCAAAAAGGGTAGCAATGCGGCTCCACATGCGACGATTAATTGGCGGTATCGAAATTCCCCATATGCCTCTTGTTTTACCTGACCAATTTCTTCCAGCCGCGGTAGAACTTCGCTCTTATCTGATTGTCTTTGAACAATCTCTACCAACTGCACTCGCGCATTTGCATATGCGCTCTTAAACAGAGCTTTTCTGTTTCGATTATCAGAATAAAGCAACGCGAAACCTGTTATTGCAAGGGAGATTGGAGCAACTACTTGTAACCAGAACATGATTAACCTCTAAATACTCTTGGAGTAGCAGGCAATTTCGATAATCTTGACATCCACAAAAAGGCAATAAACGTCATTACTACACCACTTACTAAAATCACTACACCTGTCGGACTTGCAAAAGCTTTAGCGGTGCCGGATTGCGTGCCAATCATTAGCAATAGAAGCCACGGGGCGGCGGCTGAGATATGTGCAGAATTCTTAATCCACCCATGCTTAATAGCGATCTCTTTATTAAGTATTAAATCTTCACGTTGAAAGGAACCTAAAGTTCGCAAAGTATTTAATAGCTCGCCGCCGCCCAATGTTTTTGAGAGTAAAAGTGCTTCAAATATTTGATCACTGCCATGATGAGAGAATTTACTTCTTAATGAATTTATTGCATTATTGAAGTCAGTTCCTTTTTTTAGCTCATAATTGAAGTTTGAAAAATCTTCTCTAATAATCTCAGGACCACGATTTGAAAGTTCTGAAAGTGCCTCTGAAATTGATAATCCTGAATAGAGCCCGGCAACTAAATGATCTATAACTTCCGGCCAAATTTGAGTTAATTGAGCGTGCCTATTTACTTCTCTTTGATTTAAGAATTGTTTGGTCGCAAATCCCGATAAGGTTGCTAGAGCACTCCCGATAAAAATTGAAGAAGTAATGGCACTTGCCATCAGAAATGAGAGGGCAGCAATAAGCAGCGCAATGGTCTGCTTGCTTAATTTAGGATTTCGGAATTTATCTCTGGAATCCAAGGCCTTTTTCATATTCTCTTCCATTCCATTTAAATGTGTTTTCAACTTCAACTCTCTCGTTCTCAACTCGGCCGGTAATCCTTGAAATTTCAGCAATCCGACGTTTTCCATCCTTGCCAAGGGTTACGTGAACAATTAGATCGATTGCAGAAGCAACCGTCGGTGCTACGAATTTCATCGAAATATTTTCACCAGCTAACAAAGGTAAAGTCTGCAATTTCATTACTGCATCTCGAGCAGAATTTGCGTGAATAGTTCCCATCCCTGGTAATCCCGAATTCAAAGCAATTAGTAGATCAAGTGCTTCTGCTTCGCGTACCTCACCAACAATGATTCTTTGTGGTCTCATGCGAAGAGATTCTTTAATCAGTCTGCGAAGTGGGATGTCACCTTCTCCTTGGATGTTTGCACCTCGGGTCTGCATCGCAATTACATCGGGCAAGACTGGTTTTAATTCAAAGACTTCTTCAACCGTTATTACACGTTCATTTGTCGGAATAGCTGAAACCAATGCATTAAGCATGGTTGTCTTGCCAGCCTGTGTTCCTCCGCTAACTAAAATGTTGCTACCCGATTCGACTTCTACCTGAAGATATTCAGATATTTCAGGTGTCATTACTCCTAACTTTGCTAAATCTGTTAGTTCTAAATGCCTCATTAGATGTTTGCGAATATTGACCGCCCAATGTGCAGCTGTGATTTCAGGAATTGCTACATGCAAGCGAGAGCCATCAGGGAGTCTGGCGTCTACAAAAGGTTGTGATAGATCTAAGCGGCGACCACTCCACATCAGCGCCCGTTCAATAATATTTCTTACTTCATCGTCGGTTAGCAGGAGATTTGTTAACTCACTTCTTCCATTTCGAGCAACAAAAACACGCTCTGGAGTGTTAATCCAAATCTCTTCAATGGATTGATCATTTATGAAAGGGAAGAGTGGTCCATAAGTGACCGCGATATCCATATCACTGCTAACCGACGACATGTGTCGGAGATTAGAGCTTTATTGTTTATAACTTCTTTGAGCTTTGAATAATCTGTGGATTATCTAGCTCATCTAATACTTGTTCTAGTCCTTTAGTGCCATCAGAAAAGGTCCAAGAATATTGGAATTCTCGTTTCTCCACCTTTCTAATTCGTTCAATTAAACTTTGAAAAGCAGCTGGTATGTCCGCGTCGAATCTCATTAAAACAGCAAATTCATATTTAGCTAACCGTGAAATTAAGTCATGTTGGCGAATTGCAAGTTCTAGCTCATTTGCAAAGTAAAGCAGTTGATCTAGGGTTGTTTGTTCCTTTAAAAAGAATTTCACTACTCCAACTAAATTGCCTTCTCGTTTTGCAAAGGATAATTCGCGCTCCAAGGCATCATAAAAAACTGGTGCCGCGTAATGATGCGTTAATAAGTCATGGTAACAATCGAAAGTTTTAGGTATTTCCACGGGTAGACTTAGCTCCATGATTAATTTTCAATCACGAGCTTGGCGTTCAACTATCGCGGCGGCCCTACTTTTATTTGAAGCGCTTGTAGTGCTATCCCTAGATATCTACTTAATCATCCAGAATTTCATTGCGGATAACATCGATGATCGCCATGCGCTGCTTGGAGAAATCATCTATGCAACAGGTGGAGCTGCAGTGCTCTTCTT
>VEQG01000005.1 GCA_018883345.1 Candidatus Nanopelagicaceae bacterium | reverse complement strand
ACCATAATGACCCAAGAAACGGCTGTGTATAAAGCATTCATTATGCTGCCCATTTATTTACTCCCGTACTACTGAATTTGCCTTGTATTTGTGGGTTTTTTACATAGTTTTCAAAATAGTTTTCTGAAACATAATCAACGCCGCCGTGTGAAAATGGATTGCACCTTACAAGTCTCCATGCAATTAGTGGCAACCCTGCTAAGTTGTGAATTTCCAACGCATCAACTGCGTAATGCGAACACGATGGATAATATTTACATTTAGGACCAATGGTCATATCGATCCATCGAGATAAGGTTTTTTGGTATAACTTAATCAGCAAGATAAAAGGCAGCACCAAAATCCTCATGCGTTTACCTGCTCGGATTTTTTCGAAACTTTTTCTAATAATGATTCGGTTTCATAAAACGCGTTCTCTGGTTTTTTCATAGCGCGGACAACCAATAGGGTTCCGTTTGGGAGTTGATTTAATTTTTCGCGAACTGCGTGGCGGATCTGGCGCGCAATGCGATGGCGCACCACAGAGTTGCCTACAGATTTTCCTACAATTAAACCCAACTTCGCTGGTTGGTTGTTATTTGCTGAATATAGGTAGCCGATTAAAGAGGTGCCGGTGATTCTGCGACCCAATTTGGTGGCAGTGGCGAACTCAGAACTACTTTTTATTCTCGCGCTATTTGGTAGCACTAGAACCGCTTAAAAGGTTTCTGCTTACGCTGAAAGCTTTGCGCGTCCCTTTGCGCGGCGTGCAGATAACACAGCGCGGCCGGCGCGGGTTGCCATACGTGCGCGGAAGCCATGCTTCTTGGCGCGGCGGCGGTTATTTGGCTGGAAGGTGCGCTTCATTTAATACTCCTACTTAAATCTTCTTTAGGTCACAGTAAATACGGGGGAAGTTGATGAGGCGCCGATTTTATGCTCTTGGGGATAACTGGGGCAAACCAGGGTTTTGACCCCTTCCGGTCGGTTTTCGCTGTGGATAACCACTTGCTTTTCTGGGAAGTACCCTTTAAGTTCCGCCTATCCACAGGGGTCGAAGGTTAAACCACTGGTTTAGACCACAGGTTGTGGATAACTTTGTGGATAACTATTTTGGGGAGGCTCAATGTCAGAGACGCAGGTCCAAGAGGATCTAACTGCTCTTTGGGGCCGGGTTATCAGCCAGGTAGCAGGCGATGGTCCCAATAAAGCGGTCCTCGAACTGGCAAAACCACTTGGTTTATTAAAAGGCACCGGCGCTCCTAATTTAATTATCGCCACCCCTAATGCATTTGTTAAAGACATTATCGATGTGCGTTTACGAAACGCAATTACTGAAAGTTTGGCGGCAACCTTAAACGAGAAAATTAATTTCGCGGTTACTGTCGATGAAAGTTTGGAACTGCCAGATGCTCCTGAACCAATACATGATCAAGAAAGCAATCAAGTAAATAACCATGGAATAAATAGTGGCGAAGCTGTAATCCGTCGCGAGGAAGTTCAAAAGCCAGCTGGCTCTGATGCGCTAAACCCTCGCTACATCTTCGAAACATTTGTGATTGGTGCATCTAACCGTTTTGCGCATGCGGCGGCACTGGCAGTTTCAGAAGCTCCAGCTAAGGCTTATAACCCGTTATTTATTTACGGCGAATCAGGTCTTGGAAAAACCCACTTATTACACGCGATTGGCGCATATGCAAAAGAGTTATATCCAAACGTGCGCGTTAGATATGTGTCTTCTGAAGAGTTTACAAATGATTTTATTAATTCGATTCGTGATGATAAATCAAATAGTTTTCAAAAACGTTACCGCGATCTAGATATTTTGTTGGTTGATGATATTCAATTTTTAGAAAACAAAGAGCGAACTCAAGAAGAGTTCTTCCACACTTTTAACACTTTGTATAACGCGAACAAACAGATTGTTATCTCTAGTGATCGCCCGCCAAAACAGTTAACAACTTTGGAAGATCGTTTACGTTCTCGTTTTGAGTGGGGTTTAATTACAGATATTCAACCACCAGAACTTGAAACCCGTATTGCGATTCTACGAAAGAAAGCAGCGCAAGAGCGTTTGAATGCACCAGATGATGTTTTGGAATACATCGCTTCGAAAATATTTACAAACATTCGCGAACTCGAGGGTGCGCTAATTCGTGTTACTGCTTTTGCTTCTTTGAACCGTCAGCCAGTTGATATGGCGCTTGCGGAAATTGTTTTAAAGGATTTAATTCCTAGTGATGCCTCGTCCTCAATTAATGCCGCAACCATCATGGCGCAAACGGCCGCTTATTTCTCTTTAAGTGTTGATGATTTATGCGGCACTTCCAGGTCTCGAGTTTTAGTAAATGCGCGCCAGATCGCAATGTATTTATGCCGCGAACTCACCGAACTTTCACTACCGAAAATTGGTCAGCAGTTCGGCGGCCGTGATCACACCACAGTTATGCACGCTGATCGAAAGATCCGCGAACTTATGGCGGAGCGTCGTTCTATCTACAACCAGGTAAATGAGCTCACCAGCCGTATTAAGCAGCAAGGGAAGTAGCTTGTGGAGAACATGTGGATAACTGTGGAAAACAAGCGTATTTCTGGGGATTACGGGTTGGGGATATCTAAACTTTTACTTAAAGGTTTCGTTTTCCTCTCTTTTTTCCCACAGCTTTCTCCACAGTTGTTTATGAGTGTTTTAAAGAAAAATGCGCTTTCGAAGTGGGAAGAGTTCTGTAATTACAAAAAGGTAATTTTATTAACCCACATATCAACAGCGGTTATTACTACTAACTATTTAAATAAAACTTTTCTAATAAAAGTACCTAAGATGAGTTTCCAAGGAGCGGCGTAATGAAATTTACAATCGAACAGAGCAAACTAGTTGATGTTGTTAACTGGGTTTCTCGTAGCCTCTCAAGTAGACCAATCCAAACTGCTTTGTTAGGTATTGTGATTGATGCCGAAGGCAACAAAGTCACTCTTTCAGGATCTGATTTAGAAACCGCTAGCCGCGCAACCACAGATGCAGATATTGCAACACCAGGAAAAGTTTTAGTGCCAGGAAAGCTACTAGCGGACATTTCAAGATCGTTACCTAATAAACTAGTAACCATCCAATTAGATGGCACTCGCGTATTAGTAAATGCCGGAAGCGCCAAATTCACACTTCCGGTGCTGCCGATTAATGAATACCCAAACCTTCCTGAGATGCCAGAAGCGCTAGGTGTGATCGACGCAGATTTATTTAATGAAGCAGTGGCGCAAGTAGCAACCGCAGCAGGTAAAGATGATTCGCTTCCTTCTTTAACCGGCGTACATGTTGAAGTTAATGGAGAAAACATCACAATGGCAGCGACGGACCGCTACCGTTTAGCGGTTCGCGAATTAACTTTCAGTCCAGCAAGGCCAAACACTGAAGCAGTTGCGTTGATTCGCGCTCGCACCTTGCATGATGCTGCAAAAACATTAGCAACCGCAAAAAACGTAAATATTGCGCTGGCGCCGGCGGCATCTAACGATCGTTTAGCTGGATTCCAAAGCGAAACTAAATCAACCACCACTCGTTTATTAGATGGCACCTTCCCTCCATATCGCCACCTACTACCGCAAGAATCATTAACCACCACCGTAATCGAAGTCGCACCATTTTTAGATGCGGTTCGCCGCGTAGCTTTAGTTACAGATAAAACCATTCCACTTAAATTAACTTTCACAGGCAACTCGGTTACTTTAGAAGCCGGCGGCGGAGACGAAGCTCAAGCAAATGAAGTCTTTGAAATAAACAAAACCGGAGAAGATTTATCAATCGCGTTTAACCCTAACTACTTATTAGATGGCCTTCACGCAATCAACGCCCCGTTTGCTCAAATCTCCTTTAACACCGCAAGCAAGGCGGCGATTATTATGGGTAAAAAGAGTGCAGATGCTCCGGCGACCGATAACTTTAAATATTTATTAATGCCAACAAAGTTCGCTTACTAACCAAATAATAAAACCAATAAACACATGTATGTAAGCAAGCTTTCGTTAACCAACTTTCGCTCTTACGCACAATTAGATTTATCTCTAACCCCGGGTGTGACTACATTTGTTGGAAATAACGGAGCCGGTAAAACCAACATTGCAGAGAGTTTGATTTTCCTTGCGTTTCTATCTTCACATCGCACGCCCACCAATCAACCGCTCATATCACTAGGGGCAGATCAAGCAGTTGTAAGAACTGAAATTGTACGTGGGGACCGAAACCTACAAATTGATTTAGAAATCAACGCTAATAAAGCGAACCGCGCAAAAATAAATCAAAACCCCACAAAATCTCAAAGAGAGATTTTAGGTGCTTGCCAAGTTATCTACTTCTCCCCTGAGGATTTAGATCTAGTTCGTGGTGAGCCAACCAACCGGCGAGACTTTCTAGACAAATTACTAATTACTAAAACCCCACGATTAGCAGGTGTTTTAAGCGATTTTGAGCGAGTGTTAAAACAAAGAAATACGCTACTTAGAAACCGCGCGCCACAATCTGCACTCACACCGTGGACCGAACAACTAGTTACTTTTTCTTCAGTAATTACAGCAGAAAGAATTGCATTAGTAGAACAATTAAACCCTTTAGTAACAGCGAATTACAAAGAGTTAAATGAGGTTAAAATTGCTTCTTTAATTTATAAATCAAATATTGAAGCGTTATCAACAAATCAAGAGGCAAATAAGAAATTAATCGAAGAGAAGCTGCATGAACTTCAATACCAAGAAATTGAACGAGGTGTAACTTTAGTTGGACCACACCGCGATGATTTAATTCTGCAACTAGGAGAATTCCCAGCAAAAGGATATGCAAGCCACGGAGAGTCTTGGTCGTTTGCAATTTCTTTAAAAATCGGCGCACTTGAATTATTAAAAACCCAAGGTTTGGATCCAATTTTAATCCTCGATGATGTTTTTGCAGAGCTAGATACCAACCGCAGAGCTAGATTGGTGCAAGCGACCAAATTAGCCGAGCAAACAATCGTCACCGCTGCGGTCGAAGGAGATTTACCTGCTGACTTAAATGATCAACGTTTCCATGTATCCAACGGCAAGGTTTCTAAATGAGCGGCCGTGATATCGCTTTAGATCTTTACAACACATTTAAAGGTGGGCGGAAAAGTTTTGCGACAAAAAACAAACCAGATAGCGCGCGCGATGCAGGAGAGCCAAAACCAATCGGAGAATTAATAGATCAATTAGTTTCGCAGCGCGACTGGAAGGATGGGTTATCCGAAGGAGAGATATTTGTTCGTTGGCGAGAGGTAGTTGGTGAAGAGATTGCTACAAAATGCGAACCAATCGAAATAAAAAACGAGAAGCTATTAATCCAATGCACTTCAACCGCATGGGCAACCCAATTAAATTTAATTAAGAACCAACTTCTTGATTCAATTCAAAACGTTGCTCCTGGAATTAAAGAGCTAGAAATTCTTGGCCCCAACGCCCCAAGTTGGCGAAAAGGGCTCCGCACAGTTCAAGGCTTTCAAGGCCCTCGTGATACCTACGGCTAAAACCCACCCACAAAGCTGCGCTATAAACCCCTAATTTCCACGCTCTAGCCCCTTTTAGGGGTATTCCATGTCGTGATTTACCACTAGGATTTGGGAATGTCCCCACGGTTTTGGGGCCTGGCTGGCGATTTAAGCGCTTTAAGCCAAATTCGTACCTACAGGAGGTCTCATGGCTGAGAAGCAATATGACGCCTCTGCGATCACGGTCCTTGAGGGCCTCGAGGCGGTCCGAAAGCGCCCAGGCATGTACATCGGCTCAACCGGCGAACGCGGTCTTCACCATTTAGTTTATGAAGTAGTCGATAACTCAGTTGATGAAGCAATGGCGGGTGTTTGCGATCGCATCGACGTAACTTTGTTAGCAGATGGCGGCGTAGAAGTTATTGATAATGGCCGCGGCATTCCAGTTGATATCCATCCAGTTGAAAAGAAGCCAGCGCTTGAAGTTGTATTAACAGTTTTACACGCCGGCGGAAAATTTGGTGATGGCGGCTATTCAGTTTCTGGCGGATTACATGGCGTTGGTATCTCGGTGGTAAACGCACTTTCCAAAGTTGTGCAAGTAGAAGTACAAAGAGATGGTTTTTTCTGGTCACAAAGTTATCAACTAGGTGTTCCTGATGCACCGGTAGCAAAAGGTAAAACCACCGACAAACACGGAACCACAGTTCGCTTCTATCCTTCAGAAGAAATTTTTGAAACTACAGATTTCTCGTTTGAAATTTTATCTAACCGTTTCCGTGAAATGGCATTTTTAAATAAGGGTTTAACAATTGCCTTAAAAGATATGCGCGCTGGACATGTTGATGAAAAAGGCGAACAACTAGAAGTTGTTTATCACTACGAAGGCGGAATTGTAGATTTTGTTAAATATATTAATTCAACTCGTGGCGAGCTACATAAATCAATTATTGCTTTAGAGCAAGAAGATAAAAAGAAGAAGATGGCTTTAGAAATAGCCATGCAATGGAATTCTGGTTTCTCCGAATCTGTATTTACTTTCGCAAATGCAATCAATACCCACGAAGGCGGAACCCACGAAGAAGGTTTCCGAACCGCACTTACCTCAGTGGTAAATAAGTTTGGCGAAGATTGGGGATTTATCCGCAAGAAGGAAGATCGCTTAACCGGAGAAGATATTCGCGAAGGTCTAACCGCAATCGTTTCTATCAAAATTTCGGAACCACAATTTGAAGGTCAAACCAAAACCAAACTTGGTAACACCGAGGCAAAAACTTTTACCCAAAAGTGTGTAAATGAAGCTTTAACTGAGTGGTTTGAGAAGAATCCAACCGAAGGCAAAGACATTGTTCGAAAAAGCATTGATGCAGCTGCAGCTCGTGTCGCAGCTCGCAAGGCACGCGACTTATCCCGAAACCGAAAAGGTTTATTAGAAGGACGCGGCATGCCAGGCAAGTTAGCTGATTGCCAATGGACCGATCCAGAAAAATGCGAACTTTATATTGTCGAAGGTGATTCTGCAGGCGGATCTACAAAAGGTGGGCGCGACTCCAAGTATCAAGCAGTATTACCAATTCGTGGCAAGATTCTTAATGTTGAAAAAGCTCGCATTGATCGAGTTCTACAGAACAACGAAGTCCAAGCTTTAATTACCGCACTTGGTACTGGCGTTCACGATGACTTTGATTTAGCAAAACTTCGTTATCACAAAATCATTTTGATGGCTGATGCTGATGTTGATGGCCAACATATCCGCACTTTGTTATTAACTTTGCTATTTAGATTTATGCGACCATTAATCGAACATGGTCATGTTTATTTGGCGCAACCACCTCTTTATAAATTGAAATGGGCAGGCAAAGAACCGGTTGAATATGCCTTCAGTGATAAAGAGCGCGACGGCATGATCAAAATTGGTATTGACGCCGGCAAACGCTTACCAAAAGAAGATGGTATTCAACGCTTTAAAGGTCTTGGCGAAATGCCAGCTAAAGAACTTTGGGATACCACTATGGACCCTGAACATCGGGTGCTAATCAAAGTAACTTTAGAAGATGCCGCTGCTGCAGATGGTTTGTTCTCGGTATTAATGGGTGAAGATGTCGAACAACGTCGCCAATTTATTCAACGCAACGCTAAGGATGTGAGATTCCTAGATATTTAGGAATTAGTTAATTATGGAGAATATGGAAGAGAAACAATTCGACAAAATTGAAACGGTCGATTTACAAGTTGAGATGGCACGCAGCTATCTTGATTATGCGATGTCAGTTATTGTGGGTCGCGCACTTCCAGATGTCCGCGATGGCCTAAAACCAGTCCATCGCCGCGTCCTATATGCAATGTATGACGCTGGTTATCGCCCAGATAAGGGTTATTACAAATCTTCACGCATCGTCGGTGATGTCATGGGTAATTACCACCCACATGGCGACACCGCTATTTATGACACCGTAGTTCGTTTGGCGCAGCCATGGTCACTTCGCTATCCATTAGTAGATGGAAACGGAAACTTTGGTAGCCCTGGTAATGATCCAGCCGCGGCAATGCGTTACACCGAAGCAAGGCTCTCTCCAATTGCAATGGAGATGATGCGTGATATCGACGAAGATACCGTTAACTTTGTTCCTAATTACGATGGCCGTTCGCAAGAACCAACCGTTTTACCATCGCGCTTTCCAAACCTTTTAGTTAATGGCTCGGCAGGTATTGCAGTTGGTATGGCAACAAATATTCCGCCACATAATTTAAAGGAAATTGCCGAAGGTGTTACCTGGGCGCTCGAACACCCAGAAGCTTCTGCCGAAGAATTATTAACAGAGTTATTAAAAGTAGTTAAAGGTCCTGATTTTCCAACCCGCGCGTTAATTGTTGGCCGTACTGGCATCGAAGAGGCATATCGCACCGGTCGTGGATCAATCACAATGCGTGCGGTTGTAAATGTAGAAGAGATCAATAAGCGCACCTGTTTAGTCGTCACCGAACTGCCATATCAAGTTAACCCAGATAATTTAGCTTTGAAAATTGCGGAATTAGTTAAAGATGGCAAAATCAAAGGTATCGCCGATGTTCGCGATGAAGGTAATGAACGCTTAGGACAACGTTTAGTTATTGTGTTGCAATCTGGCGCGATTGCAAAAGTAGTACTTAATAATCTTTATAAACACACCCAACTACAAGATACTTTTGGCGCAAATATGTTGGCGCTTGTAGATGGAGTCCCGCGCACACTTCGTTTAGATGAATTTGTTCGCTATTACATCGAACACCAAATAGAAGTAATTGTGCGCCGCTCTAAATTCCGCTTGGCAGAGAAAGAGCGCCGTGCACATATTTTGCGAGGCTATCTAAAAGCCCTTGATGCCCTTGATGCAGTAATTGCATTAATTCGTGCCTCTAAAACTTCAGAAGAAGCCCGCGAAGGTTTGATGAAACTACTTGAAGTCGATGAAATCCAAGCAAATGCAATCTTGGACATGCAGTTGCGCCGCTTAGCTGCGCTAGAGCGTCAGAAGATCAACGACGAATACGACCAATTAATGTCGGAAATCAACGAATTAAATATCATCTTAGGCAGCGTTGAGAAACAACGTGAAATCATCAAACAAGAGCTAAATGAGACCGTAACCAAGTATGGTGATGATCGCCGTACTCAAATCGTGGCCGCCGAAGGCGATTTCAGTGCAGAAGATTTAATCCCTGATCAAGATGTAGTCGTAACTGTCACTCGCGGTGGTTATTCAAAACGTACCCGTGCAGAGCTTTACAGAAGCCAGCGTCGTGGTGGTAAAGGTGTTAAGGGCGCATCTTTAAAACAAGATGACGTAGTTGATCATTTCTTTGTGGCATCAACACACGACTGGTTGTTGTTCTTCACCAATAAAGGTCGGGTGTATCGCGCCAAAGTTCACGAACTACCAGATGCTGGTCGCGACGCACGTGGTCAACACGTTGCAAACTTAATGGCCTTCAAACCTGACGAACAGATAGCTGCAGTGTTATCAATTAAAGATTACAACACCGCTCCTTATTTAGTTTTAGCAACCAAATCAGGTTTAGTAAAGAAGTCACCACTGATTGAATATGACTCTCCACGCACTGGAGGTTTAATTGCAATCTCACTTCGCGAAGGTGATGAAGTTGTTGGCGCAACTCTTGCGACCGATAAAGATGAACTACTCCTAGTTTCCAGAAAAGGTATGTCATTAAGATTTTCAGCAAATAACGATTCAATTCGTTCAATGGGCAGAAGCGCAACCGGTGTTATCGGCATGAAATTCCGTAGCGGTGATGAGTTATTAGCAATGGCGCGCGTAAATGATTCAGATCAAGACCTTTATGTATTTACCGCAACCGATGGTGGGTTTGGTAAGAAATCTCCACTCGATGAATATCGAATTCAAAACCGCGGTGGAATTGGAATTAAGGCCGCGAAGGTAAATGAAGATCGCGGTGGATTAGTTGGTGCGCTAGTAATCAACGATAAAGATGAGATTCTGGCGATTACATCTAATGGATCAGTGATGCGCACTGATGCAGCAGAGATTCGACAGACCGGCCGCGACAGCATGGGCGTGCGATTGGTAAATCTTGATGAGGGTGTAACGCTCTTGTCGGTTACCAAAAATGGCGAAGATGCTGATACGGTTACGCCCGCTTAAACCGCGATTTGGGCTTAAATCCCTAACAAGGTAGATTTTGCTTCCTTGCTTGGGCCTATAGCTCAGCCTGGTTAGAGCGCTTCCCTGATAAGGAAGAGGTCGGTGGTTCAAGTCCACCTAGGCCCACCAAGCAAGGAAGAGAAAATTTAATAACTCGTTTCGACGGGGACTTAGCTCAATTGGTAGAGCACCTGCTTTGCAAGCAGGGGGTTAGGGGTTCGATTCCCCTAGTCTCCACTTAAATTCTTAATTTTAATTAACGATTACTTTCACGTCTTGAAAGCGCAATAAAAGTAACCGCCAAAATTCCAGCGGGAATTGCATTCCAACGCTCATCCATCGATCTAGATGCAATTTGAAAGAACATACTAATAAAAAATGTGTAACCAATAATTCTGGTAACCATCGGACCTTTTTCGTCCATAGGTTTTTCACGATGGTTCCACAACATCGCAATTAGAAAGAGCATGAAAATACCCATTAAAAAATCAACAAAACGAATTCCGATTGGGAAAGTTTCGTATTGTCCACCAGCTGCGCGAGTTCGGACCCAATCTAAATTTAAAGTTACTGAAAAGAGAATTGCAGCATTGTAAATTAGCGAAATAATTGAGAGTGGAATTAAATACTTCAACGCTTTCATAATCAAATCCTCAAATCGCCAATCGATAAAGTTTCTTTTCCGGCAAAAGTCTTAGTTTCACTCTTGGTTTTAAAGGTAATTACACCTTTACCAAAAACCTCCGCACTTCCATCTTCTAGGTTAAATGCGATACCAGTATGTTCGTCAATACCTAAAATCGCAGTATCAGCAGGCAATAACTCCTCCAGTACTTTCATTCGTTTTTCACCAGCAAAGCAGAAACGGGTGTCGTGAGTACCGCCTTGGGCATTGTTGTAATGAGCAATTACTGCAGCCCTAATCCCAGTAGCGCTCTCCAATAAATTTATGCCATCAATCCAGTATGGATCATCGCCAACTTTATACATTTCATAAACCGGCATTACTTTTGCACCAATTGACATTGCAGCAGCAGAAGCTAAAACCACCGAACCGCGATCTAAAACTTTCTGCAAAGCGTTATGAGTTCCAGAACTCTGCCAATTTCGTAATGTATATGTAGGACTACCAGGACCTGCGAATACCCAGTTGGCTCTAGCTAAATCCGCTTCATTATCTTCACTGGTAGTGATTTTGGTACCTACGTTTACTTCAAAATATTTTTCAATTTTCGCACTTAGCTCATCCTTGTTCTCTTGAAAACCATAAGGAGTGCTTAAATTAATTGGGTTTAAATCTTTACCAGTAGCTTTAATTATTTTTTGATGGGGCGTAACCATAATTGGGCTGTTCTCACCCGAACCCATTAATGCCAAAAATCTCATTTAAATTTGGTCTCTTTTACTTTCTTGCCTTTGGCATCATATGTGACCCAGGTGCCACATTGTTTTCCGTTGTTAAATTCTCCGGCGCGCATCAGTGAGCCATCTTGGCGGAAGAATTCCCATTTGGCATGCATCTGAGAACCTTTATATTTTCCTTTAGCTTTAATTCCACCATTCTTGTAATACTCAATAAACAAACCGTTCTTTTTTGGATAAGAACCATTAATTTGATCAAGCCTGGCAAGCAGAATTTTCTTTAGTAGAGGTTTTGGGAAAGCCAATTCTGCATCAAATTGAATGGTGCCTTTTGAAACTTTGAATTTTGCCAAATCCTTTTTTAATTGAGAAGCGATGGATCCTGAGGATGGAAATAGGCTGTTATGGTTCTTAAAACCCATGACATGACACAAATTATCTTCACCGATTCTTAATGTAGGCATGCCCCAAGCAATCACTCGTTCTGAGTGTGGAAATAGCGTCTCTGCGCTTTCGATGGTTTCCAAGAGCGCAGCCTGTTGCTCCTTAGGAAACTTCTTAAGCGCCTCTTTAAATAAAGCTTTACTCACGAAATAAGAGTTCCACCAAAGATTTGCCAAGCAAGCAAAGATTTAGCTACAAACGAAAGAGTGATGTAAGTCTTCTCTCCCGCTAAATAATCGGCCCATTTTCCAATCTGTTTGTATTGCAGCCATTGCACAATTGCAAAGCAATTAAAGAGTGCAAATAATGAAATTACGATGCCATAAACAAAGGCAGGGGCAGTTGCATCTGAGGAGCTACCAGGGGATACCAATAACCAGAACATGGCAATCCATGGAAACGCGCCAGCAATACAACCAAACCAGAATGGAAGTAGCGATCCGGTGCCAGGCTCTTCATATTTCTCCTGCAACCATCCAAAGAGAATCATTGAGATATTTACACCCGCAATCGCAATTAACGCGATGATGTCCCAAACTGCATTTAGTAGAGAGATCAAAATAATCATTACTGTCGATGAGATTGAATACTCAAGCCAACGGAAATAATTACGCTTATTTCTTAAACCGTCGATATATTTTGTGTATCCAGGTCCACTTACGTAAAAATGCGCGATTGCGCTAAGAATTGAAAAGGAAGCAACCCCGAGCGCTACCGGAAAGTCGAAAACCGGTACTTGTTCAAACTCAGTGCCAGGAATTGGCGGGCCTTGCAGGTAATTAATATGTACCGGCAGAGAGAAACCATTTGAAAGCGCCAAGATTGCAATTGCCTGAACCGCGTGAAATAGGCCGGCAATTAAGTTGTAGCGTTTCAAGGAAGCCTGACGTTCACTTCCGATTTCGAGTAATTGCCTTGAAGCCATTTAAACCCTCCATTGGATTTTTCTGGATATCTCTATAGGCGTTAGTTTCCCAAAAAGTAAGGGCAAATAGGCCAAACCGCGCAAGGCGTGCGCGGTGATTTTGATTTCTGCCCTTGGATTGTGCAGAATATGGTCCATCAAGGGGAGTACCCCAACTGCTGAGACATCGTCAATACGTTGCGAAAGTTGCAACCGGTGTTCAGGCCGAAAGATTCGGCGGCGGAGACCTTGTGTAGTAACTACACAAGGAGAGCTATGAACGTATCAATTACCACCTGGTCACTTTTATTGGCATTTGTTTTTGCAATGCTAATTCTTGATTTATTTCTACATCGATCGCATCAAGAGATTAAATTTAAAGAGGCTGCAATTTGGTCTGGAATTTGGATTGCCTGCGGACTTGGAGTCGGTGCAATTATCTGGGCCCAATACGGTTCGGAATTTGGATTGCAATATCTAAGCGGATATGTAATCGAGAAATCTCTTGCCATCGATAATGTATTTGTTTGGGGACTTTTGTTTACTGCTTTTGCAGTACCTAAGCGTTATCAACACCGAGTCTTATTCCTAGGCGTGATTGGTGCGCTCGCGATGCGCTCCGTAATGATTATCGCCGGCAGCGCTTTAATAAAAGAGTTTGCTTGGATTCTCTACATCTTCGGTGTTTTCTTGATCTATACCGGATTTAAAATGTTCAAACAACGCAACGAACACTTCAACTTAGATAAATCTAAGTTCTATGCCTGGTTGCGAAAGAAAGTTCGAGTCACCGATTCAATAGAGAATGAAAACTTTACGGTTGTAAAGAATGGAGTTCGTTACTTCACCCCACTTTTCCTAGTTTTGGTGATGGTGGAATTTATGGACCTGGTATTCGCAGTCGATTCGATACCAGCAATCTTTGCGGTCACTGAAGAGCCATTTATTGTCTTTGCAAGTAACGCGTTAGCAATTCTTGGATTACGTTCAATGTATTTCTTGATTGCCGACCTTATGGATAAGTTCAAATACCTCAAGGAAGGCTTATCAATAATTTTGGTTTGGGTGGGCGTCAAAATGATTGTCAGCCACGCACTTTTCAAGATTCCTACCTGGATTTCCCTAGCGGTAATCGCTTCAGTAATCACTATCTCAATTGTGGCTAGTTTCAGAAAGGCAGCGGAAAATGTTAAGTAAAATCCAAAACACTGTCATTTCTTTCAAATTAAAGAGTCCAACATATACAGATGAGATAACTATTGAAAATCATCGCCGTTGGAATGAGAGTGGAAAAGTTATTAGCAACCGAACTATCAAAAAGAAAACGAGAGTTTGGTTAAAACCAGAGTTAGCGCTTGCTACGCAAGCGTGACTAAAGCAGTTAGGACTGCTGCTGCAAACACGGACTGCAGCAGCAGTTTTACTGCATACTTGCGATCATTTGCTACGTCTTGATTAATGGTAATTTTTCTAACGTCACCAGTTTTTTCAAAGTTGAATAAGCCGAGAAATCCGTAGGCAACGCAGAACTTGCGACGCGCCTGAATTATTCCCACAGCGAAAATCAGCGCCGGGATAAATACCAAGAGACGGGTTGATCTAGGTGCATTAGTTATTGCAAAGGAAAACGAAGTTACCGCAAACAGTATGGCGCCTACAAGCGCACCCTGCTTACGTCGCTTGATCTCTGCAGGTCCAATATTGCAGGCGCCAGATATGTATTCGCTCATTAAAGAACCTTTCGCAAGCCAGCCTCAGCATCAGCCGCGAGTTTTGCAAAGGCTTTCGTTAAGAAAGGTGCAGCAATTTTGGCAATTCCTTTAAAGGTGAACTTGGCTTCGTATGTAAATCGACGAACTCCATTTACTTCTTCAATCATCATGGTGTCGATTGCCACCAAGGATTTATTTTCACCCCGAAGTCTAATTAAGTGGTTTGGTTGATATTCAATTACTTCGTAAACCAGCGAGCTCTCTCTGCCATTAAATGCAGAGACATTCGAGTACTTGGTGCCAATTCCACCATCGCCGCTTATTTTTGCGGTCTTAACCGTATTGGGATCCCACTCGTTTGTAGTAGTGAAGTCGCTGAAATATGAAAAGAGTTCAGCCGCGCTTTTATTGCTATCAAGTACCTTGGTTAAAACGATTTGGCTCACAAGCCCCAATATATCTTGTAAATTCGCGCCTATGAAAGAGTCGGTAGCCATCGTTGGATCAGGCGTATCTGGCTTAACCGCCGCTTACTTATTGCGCGAAACACACGAGGTAACGCTATTTGAAAGCGATAATAGGTTTGGCGGACATGCACATACGCATTCAGTAGATTCACAGCGTATCGATTCGGGTTTTATTGTTCATAACGAGCGAACTTATCCAAATTTAATTCGTATTTTTAGCGAATTAAACATTCCAACTCAAGTCACGGAAATGACAATGAGTATCGATTGTGCAGGTTGCGGGCTGCAATATGTTGGTGGTCGCGGAGCAAAAGGTATTTTGGCAAAACCAATAAAATTACTTGATCCAAGATTTGTAAAGATGTTATTTGATGTACCACGTTTCTATAAGCAAGCACGAAAATTGCTCAAGGAAGATTTAGATAGTTCGGTAACTTGGGGCCAATTTTTATCAGAAAATAAATTTAGCAATTACTTCATCAAACATTATGCAATTCCAGTAGTTTCATGTGTTTGGTCTTCAGGTGATGGAGACTCTTTGCAATACCCAGCAAAACATTTATTTGAATTCTTAAATCATCATGGAATGTTAGAGCTAGGTAATTCTCCCATTTGGAAGACGGTAGTCGGTGGCTCGAATACTTATGTTGAAGCAATAGTTAAATTAATTCCAGATGCCAGAAAAGAGAAAGTTACATCAGTAATTAGATATGAAGATTATGTTGAAGTAAACGGGGCTCGATTTGATCGAGTAATCATTGCAACTCATGCAGATAGCGCCTTAGAGATATTAAAAGATGTCACTTCTGAAGAGCGAGCAAATCTGGCTGACATTACATATTCAAGAAATAAAACAGTTCTACATAAAGATGCATCAGTACTCCCCAAATCGACCAAAGCCCGCGCATCTTGGAATTACAAGATGCAAGATTGCCGGAAAGAATCGGGCCAAGTCCTGGTTAGTTATTGGATGAATTTACTTATGAATCTAAAGGCAAATTCTGATTATGTGGTAACGCTAAACGGTGAAATAACGGAAGAAAAAGTAATTGCAACTATGCATTACGAACACCCAGTTTTTACCGTTAAAGCAGTTAACGCCGCAGCATTCTTAAGAAACGCTGGTGGCCCACGCCTTGCATTTGCCGGTGCACACCTTGGATGGGGTTTCCATGAAGATGGTGCAAGATCTGGCGTAGCAGCGGCTCGAAAATTTGGCGCAATATGGTGAAGTTGGTCAAAGGTAAGGTGCTTCATCAAAGAAGAACCCCACTTAAACATGGATTGAAATTTATTAATTACATGTGGTTAGTTGATTTAGATGAGCCGCAAAAGAAGTTGCTTCCCAAAGATCATTTTGGTGGAGAAGCTAAGTCGATGCGTGAAGCCGTAACTTATTTTGCAGAGAGCCGTGGAGAATTAGTCGATTCAAGCGATAAATTATTTGCAATTGCCAGCGCGCGCACCAATGGATATGTATTCAATCCACTCTCAGTTTATTGGTGCCTAAAAAGTGATGGTCAGGTTCGGTGGGCGATTTTGGAAATACACAATACTTATGGCGATCGCCATGCACATCTACTTCACCCCGATGAAAAAGGTAATAGCCAGATTGATAAAGAATTCTATGTATCGCCATTTTTTACAATCGACGGCGAATATCGGACTAGGACATTCTTTAATGACCGCGACGTTGTGCTATCCGTAAATTTATATCAAAATGGTACTCAGGTTTTCAGCGCCAGCTTCACCGGAGAGCAGATGGAGGCAAGCATTAAGAATCGATTCGTGGCTTATTTACGTACGCCGTTTTCGACGTTACAAGCTATGGCCAGAATTCGCGCACACGGAATTTGGTTATGGCTACGCAGGCTTCCGGTAGTTCCAAGGCCAGCTCATCCTAAGCAGAGTGGCATGCTATGAATATTCGAGCGGCAGTTGCTAAACAATTACATCGCAGAATCGCACCACTAGTAGATGTAAAAGTGGTTTTGCCAAATGGCGAAATCATGGGGCCAAATAAGCCTAATTTGCCGGTTATGACAATAAATGATGAGAATTTTTATAATCGTTTAGGAAATGATTTAAAGATTGGCTTAGGCGAATCGTTTATGGCTAATGAATGGACTGCTAAGCCAGACCTAGCTGAAGTTTTAACACCGTATGCCGAAAAGTTATTACATATTGTGCCGGGTTGGATGCGCAAATTCCGAAAATTATTTGAACCGTTCCAACCAAAAAATGAAGAGAATAATTTAGAAGGTTCAAAGTCGAATATTTCAAGACATTATGATTTATCAAATGATCTATTCCAATTATTCTTAGATGAAACCATGATGTATTCATCTGCAAACTTTGCCGGTGAGAATCCAAATTGGAATAATTTTGCAAAAGCACAAATTCGAAAGATCGAAGGAATTTTAGATTTTGCGGGCGTAAAAGCCGGTATGCATATTTTAGAAATCGGAACCGGCTGGGGACAGTTAGCGATGCAAGCGGCTTATCGCGGCGCCAAAGTACATTCCATTACCCTTTCAAAAGAACAGAAAGCACTTGCAGATAAAAGAATTGCTAAAGCTGGATTAAGCAATTTGGTAACGGTAGAAATTAGAGATTACCGTGACTTAGAAGGTGAATACGACGCCGTAGTTAGCGTTGAAATGATTGAAGCGGTTGGAGAGAAGTATTGGCCAACCTATTTTGATGCCATTAGTAATCATTTAAAGAGAGGTGGTCGTTTTGGACTACAGGCAATCACCATGCCACACGATCGCTTATTAGCTTCAAAACATGCATATACCTGGATACATAAGTACATATTCCCAGGCGGAATCATTCCTTCACGCGAAGTTATTGATCAATTTACAAAAGGCCAGATGAAGTTAGTAGACCAACGCCCAATGGGAATGGATTATGCATACACATTAAAACTGTGGCGCGATAAATTCATGGAAAACCGCTTAAAAGTTAAAGAGTTGGGCTTTGATGAAGAGTTCGAAAGAATGTGGCAGTACTACCTGGCTTACTCTGAAGCAGGCTTCCGCGCCGGACATCTAAATGTTTGGCAGTTAGGTTTTGAAAAATTATGAACCGCAAAGCTTGGATTATCGGAGCTTCATCTGGAATTGGCGCAGCAGTAGCTGACGAATTGCAAAGCAAAGGTTGGCAAGTGATTAGATCATCTCGCAGCAAAGGCGATTTACTAATTGATATTGCAGACGATCATTCAGTTGAAAAAGCCGCAAGTGAATATCAAGAAAAGTATGGAGAATTTGATTTAGTTTTAGTAATGGCCGGTTTCTGGCAACGTATGTCAGTACAGAAATTTGATTTAGATGTTTTCAAACAACATAACAACACCAACATGGTCGGTTTAGCAAGATGTGTTGCCGCGGTATTGCCAAAAATGATTGCGAAGAATTCCGGAACATTTGTCGGTGTCTCTTCGGTTGCCGGATTTAGAGGAATGCCTGGTTCTAGTGGTTACGGACCAAGCAAGGCAGGGCAATTAAATTTCCTAGAATCCATCAGAACTGATTTAGTTGGTAGCAAAGTTTTAATCCAAACAGTTTCTCCTGGTTTTGTGAAAACGCCAATGACAGATGTCAATGAATTTAAAATGCCTTTCATCATCAGCGCAGAGCAAGCCGCTAAGACAATCGTCAAAGGCATTGAAAAGCGAAAGATCGAAATCATCTTCCCGCTACCAATGGCAATCACAATGAAGTTAGCACGCTTGGTGCCACTTAGTATTTGGCCAAAACTCTTTAAGAAGGGATAATTCCTCCATGACACAAGCAACTCTTCACACAAACCATGGCGATATCGTCATTGAACTATTTCCAAATCACGCACCAGAGACAGTCTCTAATTTCGTCGGTCTTGCAACCGGGGAGAAGGAATGGACTGATCCGCGCACTGGTGCAAAGAGCAACGAAAAGCTTTATGACGGCACCATTTTTCACCGCGTTATTGCGGGTTTCATGATCCAAGGCGGAGATCCACTTGGCCAAGGTTTTGGTGGCCCAGGCTATAAATTTAAAGATGAATTCCACCCAGAGTTGAATTTTGATCGTCCTTATTTATTAGCAATGGCAAATGCAGGACCTGGAACAAATGGTTCCCAGTTCTTCATCACAGTTGCACCAACTGAATGGCTAAACCGCAAGCACACTATTTTCGGTGAAGTTAAAGATGCTGCCAGCCAAGCAGTAGTCGACAAGATTGCAACCACAGCAACTGGCGCACAAGATCGTCCAGTTAATGCGGTAACAATTAATTCAGTAACGATTGCTTAATTGACGCAATATGCGTCCAATCACCAAATTATTAATAACGGTAATTAGTGGCTTCTACCTGGCATGTTTACTCGTGCCAGGTTTAGAAGAAAATCTCTATTTAAATCGATATTTAGTTTTTAATCTTGGTGAGTATTGGCGATTATTAACTGTGGCATTAACTCATGGCGGGTTAATGCACCTATTTTTTAATATGTACGCCTTATTAATTCTCGGCAATAGTTTGGAATCAGCAATCGGTCAGAAGAAATTTTTAGCTTTATTTGCAATCTCGCAGATCGGCGCAAGTCTTGCTTCAATCTACTTCAGCCCAATAAATCTAGTTTCAGTTGGAGCTTCAGGCGCGATTTTTGGATTATTTGGAGCGATGATAATTGTTAGCAAACGCTTCGGTTTAGAAGTAAAACAAATTTATGTGATTGTCGGAATTAACTTTGCAATCGGATTTATTTTTCCAGGAATAGATTGGCGCGCCCATTTAGGCGGCCTGATTTCCGGAGTTATTGCAGCTACAGTTTTGTTATCGCCAGCGCGTAGCTAGGCCAAAACCAATTCCAATAAAGCCAAATCCGATCAACATGTTCCATGATCCGATATTTGGAATTGGATAAAGTGTTTGTGAAACATAGAAAACCACAATCCAAAGTAGGCCAATTAAGAAGCTGGTGACCATGGTTGGAGCAAGCCAATTAGGTGATTCGACTGGTCCATCGAAGGTTTCTTCGGATGGGTGCTCAGATTTATAGGCACGAGTTGCTTGGACCTTTTTGCGAAGTTTTGACTTTGGCATGAGCGCAAGTTTAGCGGAATACTCTGAGCATGCGAATTCTGGTCGTCGATAACTACGACTCCTTTGTATTTAACCTGGTCCAATATTTAGGCCAGCTTGGTGCAGAGTGTGTGGTGGTGCGCAATGATGAAATTGCGCCGAGCGAAGCAGATAAATATGACGGCGTGCTTATCTCCCCCGGCCCAGGTGTTCCTGAAGAGGCCGGTGTATCAATGGAGATGATTCGCTACTGCGCAGAGAAAAAAATTCCGTTATTCGGCGTCTGTCTAGGTCATCAAGCAATCGCATCAGTATTTGGCGGAATAGTTTCAAGAGCGCCGGAGTTGTTGCACGGAAAAACTTCGCAAGTTCACCATAACCAACATGGTGTCTTTGCAGATCTTCCTTCACCTTTTACTGCAACCAGATATCACTCATTAGCAGTTGAAAAAGATTCCGTACCAGAAGTTTTAGAGGTTACTGGTGCAACCGAAAGTGGTGTGATTATGGGACTTCGCCATAAAACACTACCAATCGAAGGTGTTCAATTTCATCCAGAATCAGTATTAACAGAACACGGACATGCCATGTTGGCAAACTGGTTGACCGAATGCGGAGATAAAAATGCTCGCGCAAAAGCAGTTGGCTTAGCACCAGTTGTCAGCAAATAAATTATTTTAAGACTGTCTGTTAATGGTTACAGTAATTTGCGAACCAATTTGTAATTGCGTATCTGGCGCCGGGGCTTGTGCCAAAATAATTCCGATTGCTTGGTTTGCATCGTAAGAATAAATTTCGCGAATTAAGAAACCTGCCTGAGTTAATGTAGTTCTTGCTTGAATTTCGCTCTGCCCAACCAGGTTTGGTACTGCAACATTTCCGTTTGCAATTTCTAGTGTCACACCATTTCCTGCAGTTAGTGTTGAACCACCAACTGGATCCACCGAAATAACGGTCCCAATTGGTTTATCACTTGGAATCGCATCAATGATAGAAATAGTTAAACCGACCGCAGCTAAAGCACTTCTAGCATCAGTAAGCGTCATTCCAATTAAATCCATCGGAACAATGGCATCGCCAGGGCCATCGCTAATAGTTATCGTAACTACGCTGCCTTTTTCGGCTCTTGAAGTTGCAAGCGGGCTTTGTGAAGCCACTCGATCTAGCGGAGTTTTTGAGTCATGCGCTCTATTAATTACAACTTTAAAAGCATTTAATTGAGCAGTTGCTTCATTTTCAGTCAAACCAACCACGTTTGGAATTGAAATTCCAGAAGTTACGGTCCGATCATTGATAGCAAAACCAGCGACCGCAATCAACACAGCTGCCAGAGCTCCAGCGACAATCTGCCAAGTGCGATTCTTTTTCTTTCGAACTCGAACAATCTCAGTGGTAATGGTTTGCCCGGTCTTGATTCGATGCAAATCACCAAGCATTGAATTGGCATCTTGATATCTATTTTCAGGGTTCTTTGCCATCACTACAGATAGGAAGTGATCAAATTGTTCATCAAGAGCTGGATTGATTTTGCTTGGCGGAATGATGTCGGCAGATAAATGTTGAAGCGCAATTGAAACTGGAGTATCTCCAATAAATGGCGGACGACCAGTTAACATTTCATAAAGCACAACACCGACTGAGTAAAGATCGCTTCTGGCATCAGCAACTTCGCCACTTGCTTGCTCTGGAGATAAATATTGTGCAGTTCCGACTACATTCCAAGTTGCCGTCATTGTTGCGCTTACATCATCAAGTGCTCGCGCAATTCCAAAATCCATAACTTTTACATCGCCCTGATCTGTAATCATGATATTTCCAGGCTTAATATCGCGATGCACAATTCCATTTGCATGTGAGTAGGCGAGAGCTTGCAAAATACCTTCAGTTATTTGCATTGCAGTTTTGGGATCTACTGGCCCAGTAATTAATTCACGTAGCGTCTTTCCTTGCAAAAGTTCCATCACGATATACGGCGCAGGTGTTTCTCCACTGTCATAAACCGCAACAATTCCAGGATGGCTTAAACCTGCAGCTGCAAGTGCTTCTTTTCTAAATCTAGTTACAAAGGTCTGTTCACGATTTAAATCGCTGCGCAAAACTTTAAGCGCAACTTCACGATTTAGGCGAGTGTCTTTTGCGATAAATACATCGGACATTCCACCGGCGCCAATTAGCGCACCCACTTCGTATCGATCACCAAATACTCTCATTTGGCCGCTCCAAAGAACTCGGTTACGGTGTCGCCAGTTCCTACCTCAGCTATAACTACTGTGACGTTATCTGGCGCACCACGTTCGTAAGTTAAGGAAATTAAATTTGAAAGCGCATCTTCCTCAGTCATTTTTTTATGTAATTCAGCATTGCTAATTACATTTGTTAATCCATCGCTACAGAGTAAGAATTTATCGCCAGCTTTAACGTCATATTGAACAAGTAGCGGGGTGATATTGCCTAGCCCCATCAAAACATTGGTAAGCACTGATCGTTGTGGATGAACAGCTGCTTCAGCTTCTGTGATGGTTCCTGCATCAATTAACTCTTGGACAACAGAGTGATCTTTAGTCAATTGCGTAAATTCTTTTCCGCGCAATCTATATGCACGAGAATCACCGGTATGTAATACATACGCTTTGTTTCGATAGAGGGCAATAGCAGTCAATGTTGTGCCCATTCCTGATAAACGGTCATTAGCTTCAGCAGTTAATTTGATTTCATTATCAACTTCTAAAATCGCATTTAACAGAAAATCTTCTAAGGATTCAGGATCCATTTCATCGTTATTTAATAGTGGAAGAATTTGTGCCAGAGTTGAAATTGCAACTTTAGATGCAACTTCACCGCCTGCATGGCCACCCATGCCATCCGCAACTGCAATCAATACGCCATTTATTAGCGCAGAATCTTCATTTCCGCTTCGATGCAGACCGACTTCACTACGGCCAATCGCATTAAATCGAGCGCCAATACTCTGCATCACGCTTCCTAGCCTACGGGTAGAATTCGCAGGTGAGTAAATACGCCTATCTCGGTCCAGTTGGTACCTTCACTGAAGCGGCTCTGCGCACCATTACCGGCGGCTCTGATCAATTAACCCCATGTTCTAACGTAACGGCTGCGCTAGATATGGTCCGAACTGGCAGCGCTGATTTCGCGTTAGTGCCAATCGAAAATTCAGTCGAAGGCGTCGTCGCGCGCACATTGGATGAATTAGCAACGGGTGAACCATTAATTATTGTCGGAGAAGTCTTACTGCCAGTTACTTTTGCATTAATGGTTAGAGATAAATCAGCTGAGATCAAAAAGATTGCTACCCATCCACATGCAGAAGCGCAATGCAGAAATTACATTGCAAAGCATTATCCAAATGCCGAAATCATCACTACCAATTCAACTGCTGCGGCAGCAGAAGCGCTTGCAAACGGTCAATTTGATGCAGCAGTAGCATCTGAAGTTGCTGCAAAAACTTATGGTTTAACAATTATCAATGAAAATATTGGCGATGCTGAATCTGCAGTAACTCGATTCGTTTTAGTTTCCAAACCAGGTGCACTTCCTGCACCAACCGGTTTTGATCGCACTTCACTTGCTGCGTTCATTGGAATTGATCATGCTGGAGCGTTATTAGAAGTATTAACCGAGTTTGCAGTGCGCGGCGTAAATCTAACTTTTATTCAATCGCGTCCAACTGGTCGCGAGCTTGGCCACTATCACTTCATAATTGATGCTGAAGGGCACATTAATGATGCCAGAGTCGGCGATGCGCTAACAGGACTACGTCGAATCTGTGAAGATATTCGATTCCTTGGTTCGTATCCACGTGCAGATAAAGTAGCGCCGACGACCAGCAAAGTCACAAGCGATGAATCATTTAAGAGTTCTAATAACTGGTTAGAAGATGTCAGAAAGGGGCGCGCAATATGATCGATATCAAGTTAATCCGCGAAAATCCGGAGCTTGTTAAATCATCGCAGCGCGGCCGTGGTGAAGACGAATCGATTGTTGATCGTCTAATTGAAATCGACAGCAAGCGTCGTGATGCAATTTCGGCTTTTGAAACAGTGCGTGCCGAGCAGAATTTGCTATCAAAATCAGTGGGAGCGGCAAAAGGTGATGAAAAAACCGCATTACTTGAAAAAGCTAAAGGTTTAGCAGCACAAGTAAAGGAAGCTGATGCCAAACGCGCAGAGCTAGAAGTGCAGACAAATGAAATCGCAAAGTTGCTTTCAAATGTACTAGATCCAGAAGCTCCAATTGGCGGAGAAGCGGATTTCAAAGTTATAGAACATGTTGGCGAACCGCGCAAATTTGATTTCGAACCAAAAGATCACGTCGAACTAGGTAAATTACTTGGTGCAATTGATACCGAGCGTGGCGCAAAAGTAGCCGGCGCTCGCAGCTATTACTTAACTGGTTCTGGCGCGTTGTTAGAACTTGCACTTGTTAATTACGCAATTCAACAAGCAACTAAAGCAGGATTTATTCCAGTTATCCCACCAGTTCTAGTTAACCCACCTGCAATGGAAGGTACTGGATTTCTTGGACAAGCAGCAGAAAATGTTTATCACATTGAGAAAGACGATGTTTATCTAGTTGGTACTTCCGAAGTTCCACTTGCTGCGTATCACATGGATGAAACTCTTGATGCGGCTAAATTACCAATTCGCTACACCGGATATTCACCATGTTTCCGACGAGAGGCAGGTTCTTACGGAAAAGATACTCGCGGAATTATTCGTGTGCATCAATTTGAAAAGGTTGAGATGTTTGTCTTTACCAAGCCAGAAGATGCCAAAGAAGAACATATTCGCTTGTTACAGTGGGAGAAAGAGTTCTTAAATGCGATGGGAATTCCTTATCGCGTATTAGATATTGCATCAGGCGACTTGGGATCTTCTGCAAATCGCAAATTCGATATTGAAGCCTGGATTCCCACTCAAAATGCTTATCGCGAAGTTACTTCGACATCTAATTGCACTGAATTTCAAGCGCGCCGCTTAAATATTCGCATGAAGGATGAGAACGGCACCCGTCCTTTAGCTACGCTAAATGGCACTTTAGTTGCAGTACCACGCATGATTGTTGCAATTTTAGAGAATAATCAAAATGCAGATGGCTCAGTCAATGTGCCAGCTGTTTTACAACCTTATATGGGCACCGCGAAACTTGAAGTGATTAAGTGAGCTATCGACCGAAATTAATCGCAACAGATTTGGACGGAACTATCTGTCCACATGCTGCGCCAATCTCGAAGCGCACCATTGCAACGCTAACTCGCGCTCATGAATTAGGTGTAAGAGTTTTCTTTGTAACAGGTCGTCCACCAAGATGGATGGGACAAATAAAAGAAGCTTTTAATTTTGGACAAGCCATTTGCAGCAACGGTGGATTGCTATGGGATTTGCAAAATGAAAAGGTAATTGAAGAGTGGCGAATCACTCCAGCAGATCTAAAGGAAACTGTTACTAGATTGCGAAAAGCTATCCCTGAAGTTCATTTTGCATTTGAAAATCATGGGGACTTTACTCGAGAAAAGAAATATGAAGCCCGCTGGGATGTTGGCGTAGATAACACCGGTGTTGATGACATTCTTGATTACATTGGTAATGGCGCAATCAAATTATTGGTACGCGGATCCGATAAATTGTTTAATTCAGATGAAATGTTGAAAGTAGCAACCCAAGCAGTCGGAGACATTGTTACCGTTACACATTCAAACCCATGGGAATCATTATTAGAAATTAGCGCACATAGTGTTTCTAAAGGTGACACCTTGGCAGTTATATGCGAAAGGCTAAAAATCGATCGCGAAGATGTGGTCGCATTTGGCGATAATCCAAATGATTTTTCAATGTTGGAATTCGCAGGTCGCTCTTACATCATGAGCGATGGCCATCCAGATGGCATTAAATATGCAACCGCGACTGCGCCGCCATGCGAAGAAGATGGCGTCGCGCAGGTTGTCGAAGAACTATTAAAACTTCCCGGTCGTTAAGATTTTCTTATCAATATCGCCCAAGCGATAAGCAATATGTTCAAAAGTTGGCGCTTGCCAGATAACCAAATCAGCCCTTGCGCCAGGCTGCAAATGGCCAATATCGCTACGTCGAAGCGCAGCTGCCCCGCCTGCGGTTGCTGCGTATAGAGCTTGTGCCGGAGTAAAACCCATCTCTCTGATGGCTAACGACATGGCGATTGGCATGGATGTTAAATAAGAAGATCCCGGATTGCAATCAGTTGCTAGTGCAACTTTCGCTCCCAATTCAAAAAATAAATTCACTTTTGGATAGAGAGACTTTGTGAAGAATTCTGCACCTGGCAGGAAAGTTGTAACCACATTACTTTCTGCCAGCGCCGCGATTGTTTCGTTTGAAACATGAGTTGCATGATCAACCGAAGCTAGATTCAACTCAATTGCTAATTCCGCACCACCGGTATCTCCTAATTGATTACCGTGGATTCTTCCCATTAAACCTTTTGCAATTCCTGATTGAAGAATTTCTCTTGCTTCATCAACTGAAAATGCGCCGTTATCACAGAAAACATCAATCCATTTTGAATAAGGTACAACTGCATCCAACATCTCACTTTTAACCAATTCGATATAACCTGCGCGGTCATTTTCATATTCTGCAGGAATTACATGTGCACCAAGAAAAGTAGTTTCATCGGTGAAAGTTTTCGCAACCTTTAATATTTTTAATTCGGCATCTACATTTAAACCGTATCCTGATTTAATTTCTACCGTAGTTGTGCCGTGGCTATGACATTTTCTCAATAATTCTCTGGTGTGTGATATCAAATCATTTTCAGTTGCGGCTCTGGTTGCTGCGACCGTAGTTTTAATACCACCAGTTGCATATTTTTGACCTGACATTCTGGCGACATAATCTTTACTTCTATCTCCAGCGAAAACGGCATGCGTATGTGAATCCACAAATCCCGGCGTAACTACTCCGCCGTTTGCATCAATTGTGCTATCGGCTGCTGGCGCTTCCTTGTTAGAACCAACCCATAAAACCTGTTGGCCATCAATCACTATGGCCGCATCGGTAATAATCCCTAACTCTTCATCAGAATTAGTGATTAATTGGCCGATATTGCTGATTAATTGGCTACCCATAAATACTGCTTATGCCTCTTGCATTGGAATTCGGACATCACGATCTTTTGCAACTTGATCTGCCTTTTCATAACCAGCATCAACATGTCTAATCACACCCATACCTGGATCATTTGTTAACACTCGACGCAATTTTTCTGCAGCTAACGGCGTGCCATCTGCAACTGAAACTTGTCCAGCATGAATCGATCTACCGATTCCCACGCCGCCGCCATGATGAATTGAAACCCATGATGCACCCGATGCAGTATTAACTAAAGCATTTAGTAGTGGCCAGTCTGCGATTGCATCAGAACCATCAAGCATGGCTTCGGTTTCGCGATAAGGAGAAGCCACAGAACCACAATCTAAATGATCACGACCGATAACAATTGGCGCTGAGACTTCACCTTTTGCCACCATCTCATTAAATCTCTCACCAGCTAAATGTCTTTCACCATAACCTAACCAACAAATTCTGGCTGGTAGACCTTGAAAGGCAACTTTCTCAGATGCTTTGCGAATCCATCTATGTAATGGTTCGTTATCAGGAAATAGTTCTAATACCGCTTTATCAGTTGCCGCGATATCTTTTTTGTCGCCACTTAAAGCAACCCATCTAAACGGACCCTTACCCTCGCAGAAAAGCGGTCTGATGTAAGCCGGAACGAAACCTGGAAAATCGAATGCGCGCGAATATCCAGCCAACATGGCTTCACCGCGAATTGAATTTCCATAATCAAAAACTGTTGCACCAGCATCTTTAAAGCCAACCATTGCTTCAACTTGTTTTGCCATAGATTCGCGAGAACGTTTTGTAAATCCAGCAGGATCTTTCTTTGCCATATCTTGCCAATCTGCAACCGAAATTCCTTCTGGTAAATATGAAAGTGGATCATGCGCAGAGGTTTGATCTGTGACAATATCAATCGGCACGCCGCGTTTTAGAAAATCAGCAAAAATTGTCGCGGCATTACCAAGCAAACCAATGCTGTATGCCTTCCGCTCCGCCTTTGCTTTTAACGCTATTTCTAGGGCTTCTTCTACATTTTCAGTCCAGGCATCCAGATATCGATGATCTACACGTCGCTGTAATCTCGTTGCATCAACATCAACGCAAATACATGCCCCGTCATTCATTGTGATTGCAAGTGGTTGCGCACCACCCATTCCACCTACGCCGCCAGTTAAAGTTAAAGTTCCAGCCAGAGTTCCGCCGAAATCCTGATTAGCTACTGCGGCAAAAGTTTCATAAGTACCTTGCAAAATTCCTTGCGTTCCAATGTAAATCCAAGATCCAGCAGTCATTTGTCCATACATAGTCAGACCTGCGGCCTCTAATCGACGGAACTCTGGCCAATTTGCCCAATCACCAACTAAATTTGAATTTGCGATTAAAACTCTAGGCGCCCATTCATGTGTTTGAAAAACACCAACGGGTCTACCAGATTGCACCAGCATGGTTTCATCAGCTTTTAAAGTCTTAAGTGTGCGAATTAGCGCATCAAAAGATTTCCAATCGCGTGCGGCTTTTCCAGTACCACCATAAACAACTAATTCTTCGGGACGTTCTGCAACTTCTGGATCTAAGTTATTTTGCAACATCCGAAGCGCTGCTTCTTGTTGCCATCCGAGCGCTGAAATTGCACTTCCTTGTGGTGAATGAATTACTCGACTCATAACAATTGACCAACTGCTTTCTCTACAGAATTTAAAATTTCATTTGACTTAACCAATTCAACAGAGGCTTCAATCTCCGGTGTTAACCAACGATCACTATCCGGTCCGGCAACTTTGCTCCTTAAAGTTTTAATTGCAGCGTTGGTACCGGTTCCGGCGCTCAAAGGTGTGCGCATATCAACTGCGCGAGAAGCAATCATTAATTCAATTGCAATGACACGAGTGAATGCATCAATCGATTTACGTAATTTTCTTGCTGCATGCCAACCCATAGAGACATGATCTTCTTGCATTGCCGAAGAGGGAATGGAATCAACAGATGCCGGCACGGCCAAGCGCTTCATCTCAGACACCAGCCCTGCTTGTGTGTATTGCGCAATCATCATGCCGCTATCAACCCCGGCATCATGCGCAAGAAAGGGCGGTAATCCAAATGAACGATGCTCATCTAGCGCTCGATCGCTGCGACGCTCAGACATCGACGCGGCATCTGCGATTGCGATCGCCAGAAAATCAAGCACATAAGCAATAGGTGCGCCATGAAAATTTCCATTACTACTAATTTCCCCAGTAGTTAAAACAATTGGATTATCAATAATTGATTGCAGCTCTAAATCGGCAACCCGTGAAGCATGTGCCACGGTATCTCTCGCAGCGCCTGCCACTTGTGGTGCGCAACGTAAAGAGTATGCATCTTGTACTCGTCCATCTTCTTTCCCAGCATGCGACTTAACTAGAGGAGAGTCGGACAGCAGCTTTGCAATATTTGCAGCAGATTTTCCCTGACCTACCTGTGGTCTTAAATCATGAAGATGTTTTTGGAAAACTTTATCTGTGCCTAAAAGCGCTTCAACACTTAAGCTAGTCGTAACATCTAAAGTCTTTAACAAATTTGAAATGTCATGTAGAGCTAATACAAGTTGGCCAAGCATTCCATCAGTTCCATTTATTAGCGCTAAGCCTTCTTTGGATGAAAGTTCTACAGGCTGAATTGCATGCTCTTTGAAGGCAATTTCGGTGGCAACAATTTTGCCTTCACTTGTAATTACTTCACCTTCGCCCATTGCGGCAAGAGCGCAGGCAGAAAGCGGCGCTAAATCGCCAGAACATCCAAGTGATCCGTATTCGCGAACTACTGGAGTGATATTTGAATTAAGCATGGCAGCATAAGTTTCTGCAGTTTTTAATTGAACACCCGATAAACCTCGGCACATTGTGGCTAAACGAACTGCCATCATTGCCCTAACGACTTCGACCTCTACAATTTCACCAGAACCAGCTGCGTGAGATCTAATCAAAGATTTTTGTAATTGCACACGTTTGTCGGCATCAATAAATTTACGTGCAAGTGCACCAAAACCAGTAGAAATTCCATAAACCGGTATTTCAGAAGCAGCCAATGAATCAACAATTGTTCTTGATTTATTTATGGCGCTCGCAGCATCTGCAGAGATACTAACTTTCGCGCCTTTTCTTGCGATTGCAAGCAGTGATTCTTGGCTTAAACCATCTATTCCAATTATGACTTCTGCTGGCATTATTACCTCCGAGGTTGCAAAAGGCTATCCGAAAAGGTTTCTTCTGTCAGGAGTAATGGCATAAATGTTGTTGCACAATGATCCAAATTGGATGCGTGCCGGTCATTGGTTTAGCCGAACCGATGATTCATCACTTCATGACTTAGGAATTTTAGGTGTGGGAGCATCTAAAAGCGCCATCACTCCGAATCAAGCAGATAAAACACCAAATGCGATTCGTGAAGCGCTGCTTAGATATTCAACTTATTTTGCCGAAAAAGATATCGATTTATCTGAAAAATTAAGCGCGATTGATTTAGGGGATATACCAAATCCAGATTCGCAAGCCGAGTCCATCGATTTAATTTCTCAAAAAGCTGTAAAGACTCTCGTTTTACTTGGCGGGGATAATTCGATTACCTATTCAGGTGTAATGGCGCTTGCCAAGAAAGTAGATTTAACTGAAGTTGGTCTTATTACTTTAGATGCGCACCATGACCTTAGGGATGGGATTTCAAACGGTTCACCAATTAGACAGCTTATTGAAGCTGGATTACCTGGCAATCAGATTGTTCAAGTTGGCATTAACGATTTTGCAAATTCTAAATTTTATGCAGACAGAGCCAAATCAGCAGGCATAAAGATAATTCATAGAAATCAAATCTCTCAAGAAAAAATTAATCTAATCGTTTCAGATATTTTTCAAACTCTTGCAAGTTGTAAATATATTTATCTCGATATTGACATGGATGTTTGCGATCGATCCGTTGTGCCGGCATCACCGGCATCGCTTCCAGGTGGTATTTCCGCTAACGAGTTATTAAATCTGGTTTATCAAATCGCATCAGATGATCGAGTCAATCATTTCGATATTACGGAGATAGATTCGACTATTGATGCCCCAGATAATCGAACAACGCGATTGGCAGCATTAGCTCTGTTACGTATCGCTGCCGCCAAAGCGGAATAAATTTCTAGAATTTTGAATCCTGGGACTCTCCATATAAATTACCCCACGGAGGGCTCGCATAGCGGCCGAGTGCACCGGTCTTGAAAACCGGCAAGGGAAACCTTCGTGGGTTCAAATCCCACGCCCTCCGCTCGAAAGACGAAAAGCGCGTGACTAAATGCACGCGCTTTTTCCTTATTCTGGCTATGACTAATTAAAACCTGAGAGCAAACTTAGCCCTGTACTTATCTCTCACGGAGGCAATAAAAATGGCAGGAGTTTTCTCGCCTGGTCGCGCCAAAATTGATGCGAGGACGTTACGAACCGATCGATGGTGGTTGCAACCAACAATTACCGTTGCAGTTCTAGTTGCATTCATCATTTATGCAACATTTCGAGCGTTTGAAGCAAAATATTATTTTGCCGAGCCGCTGATCTCTCCTTTCTATTCACCATGTTTATCTACCGATTGCGTTGAAGGATCCGCACTATTCGGAACACCATTTGGACATGTTGTTTTATTTGGTCTGGCAATTTCACCAGCGTTATTTATTTTAATTTTTCCATTAGGTTTCAGAATGACTTGCTACTACTACCGCAAGGCGTATTACCGTTCATTCTGGCAATCACCACCTGCATGCGCAGTTGCAGAACCACATAAGTCTTACAGCGGAGAAACTAAAGCACCATTAATTGTTCAGAATGGACATCGTTGGTTCTTCCTTGCAGGTATGGTCTTCAACGTAATTTTGACCATCGATGCAATTCTTGCATTCCGCGACGAACATAAAGAGTGGGGCCACATGTCAGTTGGCACCATTGTGTTATTAATTAACGCAGCGCTACTTTGGGGTTATTCACTTTCATGTCACTCATGCCGCCATATTGTTGGTGGACGTTTACGTAACTTCTCAAAGCATCCAGTGCGTTACAAGATGTGGGGATGGGTTTCAAAGCTAAATGAGAAGCACCAGAACTTTGCTTGGGTTTCATTATTTGGTGTAGCCCTTACAGATTTATATGTCCGCCTCGTTGCCAATGGCACGATTACCAACTTCTATTTCTTCTAAAGGGTAGATCAAGATGACACTTCAGAAATTTAAGTATGACGTTCTAATTATTGGCGCTGGCGGCGCTGGTTTACGCGCAGCAGTTTCTGCTCGAGAAGCAGGGCTTTCGGTAGCAATTATCTGTAAGTCATTATTCGGTAAAGCCCATACAGTTATGGCCGAAGGTGGCGCAGCTGCTGCCATGGGTAACGTAAATTCAAATGACAATTGGCAGGTTCACTTCCGCGACACTATGCGCGGCGGTAAATTCCTGAATCACTGGCGCATGGCCGAGCTTCATGCAAAGGAAGCGCCAGAGCGTATTTGGGAACTTGAATATTGGGGCGCGCTATTTGATCGCACCAAAGAAGGAAAAATTTCACAACGTAACTTTGGTGGACATGAGTATCCACGTTTAGCACACGTTGGCGATCGCACCGGCCTTGAACTTATCCGAACCATGCAACAGCGAATCGTTGCGTTGCAACAAGAAGATAAGAAAGAGTTTGGCGATTACGAACATCGCATCAGAGTTTTCCAGGAATTAACTATCACTGAAATTTTGAAAGATAATGGCAAAGTATCTGGTGCATATGGTTACTGGCGCGAAACTGGCGAAGAAGTTCTATTTGAATCAACTGCAGTAGTACTTGCAACTGGTGGTATTGGTAAATCATTTAAAGTAACTTCTAATTCTTGGGAAGGTACTGGAGATGGTCACGCGCTCGCGTTAAAAGCTGGCGGACGTTTGAAAGATATGGAATTCGTACAATTCCACCCAACTGGAATGGTTTGGCCACCATCGGTTCGCGGAATTTTGGTTACCGAATCTGTTCGTGGTGATGGTGGAGTGCTTCGCAATTCAAATGGCGAACGCTTTATGTTTAATTACATTCCAGAAGTTTTCAAGAAGCAATATGCCGATAATGAAGCAGAAGCAGATCGTTGGTATAACGATCAGAACAATAATCGCCGTCCACCAGAGCTATTGCCTCGCGATGAAGTTGCACGCGCAATTAATAGCGAAGTTAAAGCTGGTCGTGGAACTCCGCACGGTGGCGTTTATTTGGATGTTTCAACTCGTCTTCCTGCCGAAGAGATTAAGCGTCGCTTACCGTCAATGTGGCATCAGTTCTATGAATTAGCTGGTGTAGATATCACCAAGGAGCCAATGGAAGTTGGTCCTACTTGCCACTATGTAATGGGTGGCATTGATGTTGATCCAGATACCACTGCCGCAATTGGCGTACCAGGTTTATTTGCAGCAGGTGAAGTTGCCGCAGGTATGCACGGATCAAATCGTTTAGGTGGAAATTCGTTAACTGACCTTTTGGTCTTCGGTCGTCGCGCTGGTGACGGCGCAGCTGCTTACGTTAAAGAAAATGGCGTAAACCCGGTTTCAGATGCTTCTATCAATAAAGCTTCAGAACATTTAAATGCACCATTTAAGAACGGCAACGGCGAGAACCCGTACACAATTCATGCTGAACTTCAGCAGACCACAAATGATTTAGTGGGAATTATTCGCATTAAGCATGAGCTAGAAGAATCTGTAACCAAGATTGCCGAACTTCGTAAGCGCGCAGCTAATTCAAAAGTTGAAGGCGGAAAGAACTTTAACCCAGGCTTCCACCTAGCTTTAGATTTAGAGAATATGTTGTTGGTATCTGAAGCGATTGCACGTTGTGGTTTGCAACGTGAAGAATCACGCGGCGGACATACTCGCGAAGATTTCCCGAAGATGGATGCAAATTGGCGCCAAGTAAATTCAATTGCGACATGGGATGGAAGCTCTATGAGCGTTGTTAAACAATTACTTCCGCCAATGCCAAAAGAACTCGCATCACTTTTCGATATTGAAGAGTTAAAGAAGTACCTAACCGAAGAAGAGTTGAACAACTATGGAGGTGCAAAGTGAGCCGCATTATGAATTTCCGCCTATGGCGCGGGGATAAGAACGACGGTGGCTTAAAAGATGTACAGGTTGAAGTCAACGAGGGCGAAGTTGTACTCGATGTAATTCACCGGATCCAAGCAACCCAGATGGGCGACTTAGCAGTTCGTTGGAATTGCAAAGCAGGTAAGTGCGGGTCATGCTCAATGGAGATCAACGGCAAACCACGTCTTGCATGCATGACTCGTATGAGCACCTTTGAAGATTCAGAGACTGTGACCATCACGCCGCTTCGCGCCTTCCCAGTAATTCGCGATTTGGTTACCGATGTTTCATTTAATTACGAGAAAGCTCGCGAAATTCCATCATTTACGCCACCGGCTGATTCAAAGCCTGGCGATTTCCGAATGGCACAGGTTGATGTCGAACGGTCACAAGAATTTCGTAAGTGCATCGAGTGCTACATGTGTCAGAACGTTTGCCACGTAATTCGCGATCACGAAGAGAACAAGAAATCTTTCGCCGGCCCACGCTATTTAATGCGTATGGCCGAACTTGATATGCACCCACTAGATCAACGTCGCGACCGTAAAGATTTGGCGCAAGATGAGCATGGTTTGGGCTTCTGCAACATCACTAAGTGCTGCACCGAAGTTTGCCCGGAGCACATCAAGATCACCGACAATGCGTTGATTCCATTAAAGGAGCGCGTAGTGGATATGAAATACGATCCAATTCGTTGGTTGGGTTCAAAGATTTTAAAGCGCGAAGATATTAAGCAGAAGTAATGAAGCTTTTAATTCGTTGGGGCGCGCTCGCGGTTTCATTCTGGGTAGCAACAATGGTTGTAACCGGAATTCAAATTGATGGTGGTCTAAAGACTTATCTCTGGGTAGCTCTACTTTTTGGACTTATTAATGCGCTTCTTGGTGGATTAATTAAGTTATTAACTCTGCCAATCACCTTCCTTTCATTTGGATTGTTCTTAGTTATTATCAACGCAGCTATGCTGCAATTGACTGCGCGCTGGAGCGATAAGCTAACAATTGAAAATTTCTGGTCAGCAATCTTTGCATCAGTAATTATTAGCGTTGTTACCAGCGTGCTTGGGAAGGTTCTTCGAACCGCACTGCCATAATCTCACCCATGATTTGGGTAGCAATTGGTGGCGTATTTGGATCGCTCTTTCGCTATTTTCTAGGTGAATTATCTGGATCAGATAAAACCGGCGTATTAATTGCCAACCAAATCGGTGTAGCCATTGCTGCTTTTGCCGTTAATTATTTTCTCCAGAATAACAATGAGAAATTAAAGAATTTTGTAATTCCCGGCTTTTGCGGTGGTTTAACTACCTTTTCCTCGGTAATGCTCTTTAGCAATGGCTATGGCTATGCGTACATTTTGGAAAATCTATTTATTAGCTTCTTAGTGATCTCATTTGTCTATCCACTAGCAAAGAGTAGAAAATGAACATTCTGCTCTTTTCAATTGGCGCCGCTATTGGTGCACCACTTCGTTTCTGGATTGATTGTAAATTTAAAGCAAGATATAAATTTCCGGCAGGAATTTTGCTGGCCAATATCTTCGGATCATTTTTAATCGGAGCATTTGCAACCGATTCAAATTACTTGGTACTGGGTTTCTGCGGGGCGCTTACAACTTGGTCGACTTTTATCGTCGATGTCTATTCGGGGGTTGCCAACAAGCAGTTAAAGCAGAGCCTAATTAATCTCATAGGCTCGCTTATTTTGGGCGTGTTAGCTTTCAAATTCGGGATTTCGGTAGGTAGCGCGTAAAGTACCGCTACGTGCGATTTATAAACGAACCCTTATTTGACCTTACTTATGACGACGTCTTTATGGCTCCGAGCAAATCGGATCTCTCAAGTCGCATGGAAGTTGATCTACATAGTTCAGATAACACTGGAACCACAATTCCGTTAGTCGTTGCAAACATGACTGCAATTGCAGGTCGCCGAATGGCAGAGACGGTTGCTCGCCGTGGTGGTTTGGTTGTGATTCCGCAGGACATTCCATTTATTGTTGTAAAAGATGTAATTCAATATGTAAAGAGCCGCCATACATTTTTCGATACACCAATTACTTTGAGCCCAACCCAAACCGTGGCAGATGCAGCTTCGTTGTTACATAAAAGAGCACATGGTGCAGCGGTGATTGTTGAAAATAATAAGCCGGTCGGGATTGTCACCGAAGAGGATTTAAATAACGTTGATCGCTTTACTCAATTACAGCAGGTAATGAGCAAGGAACTTACAACTATGTCTGATTCGCTAAATCCGAATCAAGCATTTGATTTCCTAAATGAAAATCGCCGTTCTCTAGCACCGGTTGTAAATAAGAGTGGCGAACTCGTAGGCATAATTACAAAAACGGGAGCGCTAAGAGCTACTTTGTATTCACCAGCTGTTGATAAGAATGGCAAGCTTTTAATTGCAACTGCAGTTGGCATTAATGGTGATGTAGCGCAGAAAGCAGCAAAATTAGTCGAAGCAGGCGCTGATGTAATTGTGGTCGATACTGCACATGGCCACCAAAAGAAGATGATTGAAGCGCTTGAAGCGATTAAGGAATTAAATCTTGGCGTGCCACTAGTTGCAGGAAATGTGGTTACCGCAGAGGGCGTTCGTGATTTAGTTGCAGCAGGTGCAGATATCATCAAAGTTGGCGTTGGTCCAGGAGCTATGTGTACAACACGTATGCAAACTGGTGTTGGTCGCCCGCAGTTTTCAGCAGTACTTGAATGTGCAGCAGAGGCAAAGAAATTAGGTAAGAGCGTTTGGGCAGATGGTGGCGTTCGCCATCCACGCGATGTCGCGTTAGCTCTGGCAGCAGGTGCATCACAAGTAATGATTGGTTCTTGGTTTGCTGGAACTTATGAATCACCAGGAGATTTAAAGAGCGATCCAAGTGGTCGAATTTATAAAGAATCATTTGGTATGGCATCAAAGCGTGCAGTAAATGCACGAACCTCTGCGGAAGATGCATTTGATCGTGCACGCAAAGCGCTTTTCGAAGAGGGCATCTCTTCATCAAAGATGTATTTAGATCCAGCTCGTCCTGGTGTTGAAGATTTGATTGATGAAATCATTGCGGGACTACGTAGCTCTTGTACTTATGCAGGCGCTAAGAATTTAGCTGAGTTTGCTGAGCGCGCAGTAGTTGGAGTTCAGAGCGCATCTGGTTATGCAGAAGGACGCCCGCTAAATAGCTCTTGGCGAGGCTAATTCGTCTGTATTGTCCGAATTTACATAAAGTTAATCGGCCATTTGCTCGCTTTCCTGACCAAACAGGTTCAAACTACTCGTTGCGGTTTTCCTAGAGGGTACCTCTATGCCGCAATCTCACGGAGGAGATAAATGCTTCAACTAACAAGCGGTCAATGGAGCACATTGTTTAACATGTTCTCGTTTGGCCTTATCTCAATGTTGGCTTGCACTGTGTACACCTTGGTGGCACAAAATCATGTGTTGGCTAAATATCGTCCAGCGCTAGTTATGTCATCAATGGTGACATTTATCGCTGGCTACCACTACTGGAGAATTTTCAATTCATTTGAACATTCTTCAAAAGAAAATGCAGTCACAATCGGAACATCTCAGGGTGCATTCAATGAGGCATACCGTTATGTTGACTGGATTCTGACAGTACCTCTATTGCTTGTAGAAGTAATTGCGGTGCTTGCAATAGCTAAAGAAGCATCAAGATCACTAATCAAGCGTCTAGTCATTGCATCTGCTGCAATGATTATTCTCGGTTACCCAGGTGAAATTTCAGCTGAAACCGGAACTAAGATGCTCTATTTCGTGCTATCGATGATTCCTTTCCTTTACATCCTTTACGTGCTCTTCGTTGAGCTTAGTAAATCACTGGATCGTCAGCCTGAAGGCGTTGCGAAGACTGTAAGTAATCTTCGCCTACTTCTAATTGGTACATGGGCTGTTTATCCAATTTCCTACTTGATCCCAGTATTTATTACTAGCCCAACAGCTTCAGAAGCTGCTTCGCTATTTACATACCGCCAAGTTGGCTACACAGTTGCAGACGTACTTGCTAAATGCGTATTTGGTCTAACCATTTACAAGATTGCTCGTATGAAATCAATTGCTGAAGGCATGCCAGCGGATCACTAATTAAGAGACACCGAATGGGCTAATTGCAATAAGCCCATTCGGTGTTTTAATTATGAAAACAAATAACTTTCGCATGTTGGGCTACGCCCAAGTCTCTATCGCTTTAATTAATTTGGTCTATCAATCAGGCCAACCAGGCACGCTTTCAAAGAGCCTTTTTGTGCTCGCAGTTGGCACGATTTTGCTGCTTTTAACTTTCATGAAAAATGCAAAAGCATATTTTGAAAAGAAGCAAACGCTATTTTTCTGGTCAGCTATTTCTGCAATTTCAATAATTACAGTAATTATTTAAGAACTTTAGCCATCCAGCTTTCAATTTCATCTGGATGTCTTGGCAAATTCTCGCTTAAATTGATGCAACCAGTTTCAGTAATTAGAACATCGTCCTCAATACGGATACCAATTCCGCGAAATTCGGGTGCAAATAATTCGTCATCTGGTTGAATATATAAACCTGGTTCAATCGTAATTACCATGCCAGCAGCAAGCGGTCCCATATAAACATCACGTTTTGCTTGTGCGCAATCATGGACATCCATTCCCAGCATGTGGCTCACACCATGAAGAGTCCAACGCTTGTGATAACCATTCTCTGGTTTTAAAGATTCCTCAGCAGAAGTAGGTAGTACACCTAACTTTTCCAATCCTTTGGCTAGAACTTCCTGGCATGCCGCGTTAATTTCTGCAATTGTGACGCCAGCTTTCGCGGCTGCAAATCCAGCTTTTTGGGATTCATAAACCAACATATATAAAGCGCGCTGGGCATCAGTGAATTTTCCATTTACCGGCAAAGTTCGAGTGATATCTGCGGTGTAATAAGATTCCATCTCAATTCCGGCATCAATCAACATCAATTCGCCATTTTTCACTTGACCGTCATTGCGCACCCAGTGCAAAACACAAGCATGAGAACCAGCTGCGGCAATAGTGTTATAGCCAAGATCATTGCCTTCAGCGCGAGCTCGGGCGTAGAAAGCGCCTTCGACAACGCGTTCGCCACGTTCGTGAGTAGTCGCTTGCTGCAGAACTTTTATCATGTCATCAAATCCGCGCCCAGTAGCATCGACTGCTTTCTGCAACTGATCAATTTCGTATTCATCTTTAATCAAACGTTGCTCTGAAGTGAAGATAAGAAATTCGCCATCTTTTTCATGGACCGGAATTTGCGCATCAATCTTTGAATCTTCGCCACGAATAACTACGGCAGGTTTCTTATCTGATAAGAACTTTTCTAAATCTGAAACGCTTCGAGTTTCGATTTGATATCTACTCTTTGCATCATCAGTTGTGTAACGGCGGCCAACCCAAAGTTCGCCATATTTAGCATCTCGATAGAAAGCATCGGTGTCGCGAGTGGAGCGCGGCATTATGAAGAGAATTGCATCATGCGCATCACCGTTTGGTTCTAGAACTAAAACTGCATCGGGATTTGCTTCGGATCCTTGAACTCCGGTGTAATAAGCAAAGGCAGAATGAGGACGATATAAGTAATAACAATCGTTGCTACGTACTTTATCTGCGCCAGATGGCAAGACAATTCTTAATCCTTTGAAGGCTTCACTTAAAATTTTTCTGCGCGCAACACAATTCTTAACAACCGGTGAAACACCGAGATCAGTTAATGGAAGTGATGCCCATCCGCCATGCATGAACTCTGCAAACTTAGGCGATGGGGCAGTGTCATGGATTCGCTTCTGCTTTTCGGCATCTTTGCTCATCTGAGTAGATTACCAAGATAAAACAAGTGGGAATTGGTTACTTCCGCTAGTCGAAGGTATCCTTAGGCCACTGGAGACGTCGCATAGCCCGGTCGAGTGCGCCTCACTGCTAACGAGGTAAGGTCTAAAAGCCTTCGAGAGTTCAAATCTCTCCGTCTCCGATCAGTTTTACAAACCTACATCGGTGAGCGATTTACTAAATAGCTCAAGCCCTAATTTCGCCTCTGCAACTGAAACGTTGCATGGTGGATTGAGATGAATTCGATTGAAATTATTAAACGGCATTAATCCATTCTTTCGACAGCTTGCCACAATCTCATTCATCTTTGGACTTGATCCACCGTATGCAGCAAGTGGTTCACGAGTACTTCGATCAACCACCATATCGATTCCCCAGAAAACACCCATTCCGCGGATATCGCCAATTACTTGGTGTTTCTTAGCAAGTTCTGCCAGGCCAGGACCAATAACTTCGGCGCCAATTTTTGCGGCATTTTCAATCATGCCCTCTTCTTTCATGACATCGATTGTGGCAACTGCGGTTGCACAAGCGAGTGGATGTCCTGAATAAGTTAGGCCGCCTGGGAAAACACGATCATTAAATGTTTCTGCGATCTTCTTTGAAATTACGACACCGCCAAGTGGTACATAACCTGAGGTAACACCTTTAGCGAAGACAATTAAATCTGGCATGGCATTGGCATGTTGGAATGCAAACCATTTACCTGCACGACCAAATCCAGCCATAACTTCATCTGCTATCCAAAGAATTTCATATTTATCGCAGAGCGCACGAATTCCTTCTAAGTAACCCTTTGGCGGCACAAGCACACCAGCGGTACCAGGAATACTTTCAATCAAAATAGCGGCAATTGTTTTTGGACCTTCAAAAATAATAGTTTGCTCAAGATGTTCTAATGCGCGTGCACATTCTTCAGCTTCATTTGTAGCCCAGAATGAGGTGCGATAAAGATAAGGACCCCAGAAATGTACGTGCCCATGGCTAAATTCATTTGGAAGTCGACGTGGGTCGCCTGTTGCATTAATAGCAGCGCCAGTATTGCCATGATAAGAGCGATAAGTTGAAAGAATTTTGTGTTTTCCGGTGTGCAATCTGGATAAGCGGATTGCGTTTTCAATTCCATCTGCGCCAGCATTAGTGAAAAATACTTTTGAAAAATCACCACCGGCAAGTTCTACTATTCGTTGCGCCGCTTCATTGCGAGCGTTATTCGCATGTTGTGGCGCGATTGTGGTCAAAACATCAGCTTGCTTCTTAATGGCGTCTACAACTTTTGGATGTTGGTGGCCAATATTTGTGAAGACCAGCTGGCCTGAGAAATCTAAATACTTATTACCGTCATGATCCCAGAAGTAAGAACCAGCTGCGCCAGCCACCGGCAGAGGTGAGATTTGTCCTTGTGCAGACCATGAGTGAAAAACATACTTACGATCGGCTTCAAAAACCTTCTTGCTATCTTCTGAACTCATGGAATTCCCTTAATTGATGACTTTAGAGCCCTATCTAAGCATTTATTTCTACTTATTTGTAGAGGTACGCTATGGATATGAAGCAAATTTCGCATTGGATTAATGGCAAAGTATCGACAGAAACATCCGGCCGAAAAGGTGATGTTTTCAATCCAGCAACTGGGCAAGTTACTGCCACCGTCGAATTTGCATCAACCGAATTAGTTGGCAAAGTAGTCGATGTAGCAACTGCGGCATTTAACGAATGGCGCCACAGTTCTTTAACTAAGCGCACCCAAGTACTATTTGCGTTTCGCGAATTACTTAATCAAAATAAAGCAAATATCGCTGAGCTAATTACAGCAGAACACGGAAAAGTTTTATCTGATGCGCAAGGAGAAGTTACCCGCGGTTTAGAAGTTGTGGAATTTGCTTGTGGTATTCCACATTTATTAAAAGGTGGATACTCTGAAGGCGTCTCTACGGATGTTGATGTGTATTCGATTCGCCAACCGCTTGGTCCAGTAGCGATTATCTCTCCATTTAATTTTCCAGCAATGGTTCCAATGTGGTTCTTCCCAATCGCACTTGCATGTGGCAACTCTGTTGTAGTTAAACCATCTGAGAAGGATCCAAGTGCCATCATGTTTATTGCCGAGCTGCTTAAAGAAGCAGGACTTCCTGATGGTGTATTTAATGTGGTGCACGGAGATAAAGAAGCGGTAGATGCGCTACTTACTCACCCAGGTATTAAATCTATTTCATTTGTCGGATCTACTCCGATTGCAAAATATGTTTACGAGACCGGCACTCAAGCAGGCAAGCGCGTACAAGCGCTAGGTGGCGCAAAAAATCATATGGTAGTGCTACCGGATGCCGATTTAGATTTAGCAGCAGATTCAGCAGTTAATGCTGGTTTTGGCTCAGCTGGCGAACGATGCATGGCGATTTCAATGTTGGTTGCAGTCGAACCAGTTGCAGATAAATTGATTCCAAAAATCAAAGAGCGCATGGAGAAAATCAAAACAGGTGATGGCACAAAAGGCTGCGATATGGGGCCGTTGGTAACAAAGGCCCATCGCGACAAAGTGGCTTCTTATATTGAAGCGGGAATTAAAGAAGGCGCGAAATTAGTAATGGATGGCCGCGAAGTAAAACCAGATGAGAATGGTTTCTGGCTTGGGCCAACTCTTTTTGATAATTTGAATACTTCAATGAGTATTTATACAGATGAGATATTCGGCCCAGTACTCGGTGTGATTCGCGTAAAGAGTTACGAAGAGGCGCTAAAGCTAGTTAATGATCATAAATACGGAAATGGCACCGCGATTTTTACTAATGATGGCGGAGCTGCGCGTCGATATCAGAATGAAGTTGAGGTCGGAATGGTTGGAATAAATGTACCAATTCCAGTTCCGATGGCTTATTACTCATTTGGCGGATGGAAATCTTCACTCTTTGGTGATTCACATGCGCATGGCACAGAAGGCGTTCACTTCTTTACTCGCGGCAAAGTTGTAACTAGCCGTTGGTTAGATCCAAGCCATGGCGGAATTAATTTAGGTTTCCCAACAAACAATTAAGAACGAAGATATTTAGCGAAGTTTCTAAAATCTTCAACTTGGAAATCAATCTCAGCTTGGCCATGCGCAAAGCTAATTAACCATTGTTCATCAAGTCCTGGCGGAGTCATGATGTCGTGATTAATTGACCAAAGAAAAGATAGCTCTGCAATATCAAAATCAGTAGCTTTGTAATCACGATAATTGCGAACTGGTTTTTCAGACCATGTGGTGCAACCTTTAACGCCAAAACCAACAGAGTGTGCAGGTAATTCATATTCCTTAATAATTTCACCGATGCGATTTAGAGCTTGTAAGTTATAACTTTCGCACTCAGCAAGTTTCTCTGGGGTAGCAATCCGATCAATAACTTTTACCGCCGCCATGCCAAGTAAGTGGCCATTAAAAGTTCCCAAATGATTCATCCGACCATCGGAAACCGCTGCCATATATTCATTTTTACCGCCAAAAGCTGCCAGTGGGACACCGCCACCGATTGATTTGGCTAAGCAAATTAAATCTGGCGTTACTCCAAGTCGTTGTGCGGCTCCCTGGGGCCCCGCAGTTAGGCCAGTTTTAACTTCATCAAAAATTAAGAGCACACCATATTGATCGCAGAGTTCGCGAACCCGTTCTAAATATCCTTCGTCAGGAACCACGATTCCAATGTTCTCCATCACCGGTTCCATAATTAAACAGGAGATGGTGCTCGCATGTTTCTTAAATAAGCGCTCTAATGAATCAGCATTATTAAATGGAACCACATGTACTTCACCAGCAACAGAAGTTGGAGGAATGTAAGGAGTTGGATCTTCTGGAGAACCAATTTTATCTAGCGGAGGTTTGGTAGAAACCATCAATGGTCCACCGCTTCCGTGATACCCGCCTTCAATCTTTGCAATGCCATCTCTCTTTGTGTATGCCGCGGCAGTTCTAATCGCATACAGAGTTGATTCAGTTCCAGAATTAGTAAAGCGAATCTGATCTATTCCAAAACGTCGACAGAGAATCTCTGCAGCATCGCGAGAGATCGGCGATGGGCTAGTAAATAAAGTTCCTACATCTAATATCTTTTTTAGCTCTTCGGTGACATCTGAATTTAAATGTCCAACTAACATCGCGCCAAATCCCATTGATAGGTCGAGCATTTTTCTACCATCAACATTTGTTACCCAGGCACCTTTGGCAGAGGTCATCGAAATCGGCCATGGATCAAAGGCTTGAAAAGATGAGTGTACGCCAAGTGGAATAGTAGAAATTGCTACTTTATTCTCGGCACCTGATTTAGCGTTTACTTTGTCATACAAATCCAGTTGTTCTTGAATTTTTCTCTTAATTGAATCGAGATCAACTGGCTTTGAAGGACCATAGGTAGCTCTAAATGTCTGTGGATGATTGGTAATAGTTTGCATAAGCGCATGGAGACTTCAAATAACAGTTCATAATTCGAACTAGAGTTTGAGTATCAATCTCCTACCGGGGTTCTATAAGAGCTAATTTACCAAGTTAAACTTTTTAATCAACCCCCCAAATTACGCTTAAAACCCCTAAGCGCGGATTACGTTTACTGCATTTATCGTAATAATTGCCAAGCCAACGATGATGCCTAGATGTTTTGGATGGAGCTTTGCTACGAATTTGGCTGCAATAGGGGCAGCCAGCATGCCACCCAAGGCAAGTCCACCAACGGTCGACCAATCTAAATCAATTTTATTAAAGTTTATTAAGAAGCCAAGACTTGCTGCCAGTGCAACGCAAAACTCGGATGCACTTACTGTACCGATAACTTTTCGTGGCGCAGTAGAAGTAGTTGAGATAATCGTTGGAGTTACTACTGGTCCCCAGCCACCACCACCGGATGCATCTATAAATCCACCAGAAAATCCTAAAAATGTTAAAAATTTAGGATTATTGATTTCAACTAAATTTACGTTCTGTGATTTGAAGATGTTGCGGTATAGCAAAACAAAGCCAAGCATTAACAAAATTGTTGAGATAAATACCTTTGATTTAGATAGATCGATATTAGATAGGAAGTTTGCCCCCAAAAATGCGCCGATAGATCCAGGGATAGCAAGGCGAATCATGACTTTCTTATCTACGTTCTCTGCATGCCAGTGCGAAAGTCCAGAGGCCAATGTGGTCCCAATTTCTGCAACATGCACCGCGGCAGAAGCGACCGCTGCTGATGCGCCAGCTGTTACTAGAAGAGTAGAACTTGTTAAACCAAAGCCCATACCAAGTGCGCCATCGATTAATTGCGCGATAGAACCAACTACAGCAAAAACTATCCAGTTCATCTTCTCACCTAATTCCCTACTAAAATAGTATACTTTAGAGTAGTATATAACAGAGTTGATGATTTTTCGAGAAAGGTGCGATAAATGAATATTTCGGCAGCAAGTGACTACGGAGTCCGCGCAGCATTGCACTTGGCAGATGCGTACTTGAAAGATTCTAAAAGCTTAAGCACCACCGAAGAGATCTCAAAGGCGCAAGACATTCCTTACAAATTCTTGGAAACCTTAATTCGACGCTTAAAAGAGGCTGGTTTGGTCGAAAGCCGAAGAGGCATAAAAGGCGGACATCATTTAAGTATGCCGCCGAAAGAAATTTCAATAGCAGATGTCATTAGAGCAATTGATGGCCCGCTTGCAGCCGTAAAGGGCGAACGACCAGAAAGTTTGAAATATAAGGCAAGTGCGAAAAATTTAACTTCTGTTTGGATTGCAGTTAGAAGTTCACTCAGATCCGTTCTAGAAGAGGTAACTCTTGAAGCGGTTGTAAAAGATAAATTGCCAAGTTCAGTAAAGAGAGCAACTGCAATACCTGGCGCGTGGGAGCGACGTTAAAGAATAATTTTTAGCAGCTTGCCAATATTTTCTTCAATTGGTGCAGTGCCATCAAGAATTAAATCAGGGTGCTTTGGTCTCTCATAATCTTGGCCAACACCTGTGAAGTTTGGAATTTCACCGGCTGCAGATTTTTTGTAGAGACCTTTTGGATCGCGTTGCTGGCAAATTTCTACCGGAGTATCGACAAATACTTCTAAGAATTCACCTTCAGCAAAAATTGATTTTGCACGATTGCGGTCTGTTTCAAATGGACTAACCAGCGCAGAGATCACAATTAGACCTGCATCCACCATCAATTTCGCAACTTCAGAAACACGACGCACGTTTTCTGCGCGATCTTCTGGCGTAAAGCCCAAATCCATATTGAGCCCAAGGCGAAGGTTGTCACCATCTAATACATAGCAATGCGCGCCATTTGCATACAAAGTCTGTTCCAGTGCATTTGCGATTGTTGATTTACCTGAACCAGAGAGGCCAGTTAACCAAATTGCGCGCGCTTTCTGATTCTTCTGCGCACTTCGTTGCGCCTTATCAACTTCATAATTTTGGTGATGAACATTGGTTGCGCGACGCAGAGTATGGCGAATCATTCCGGCGCCAACTGTTCTTTGAGTCAAGCGATCAACAAGTATGAAATTGCCGAATTCCCTTGATTTTTCATATGCTTTAAGTACCATTGGGATATCTGTAGCGATTTCTACATCGCCAATATCATTCATATTCAAAGTATCGGCAGATAAATGATCGCCAGTATTTACATCTAGACGGTGTTTAATTTTAGTGATCATCGCAGGGGAAGATGAGGGACCGGAGTAAAGCATGTATGAACGGCTGTGAATCAGTGCTTCTTCATCGAGCCAAACTATATGAGCTGAGAATCTATCCGCCGCTGCTAAATCATCAATGTTTGTCGCGACTACATCTCCGCGAGCAACATCTACTTCTGGTTCTAAAACTAAAGTTACTGCCTCTCCTGCTTCAGCACTTTTTATTTCTTTTTCGAAAGTTACAATTTTAGATACAGTTGCTTTTTTGCCGCTTGGGAAGATTGAAATTTCGTTGCCTACAGCGAATGCACCTTGATGAACTGTTCCAGCAATTCCACGAAAGTCATCGGCCCGAGCAATTAATTGTGTGCGCATCATGGCAGTAGAGCCAGCAAAGTTTGGCGCTTTCCATTCCTGAATAGCTTCTTGCAACGTAGGGCCGCTATACCAAGGCATAGTTTCTGTCTTAAAAACCACATTGTCACCTGCAAGTGCACTAAGAGGTATCAAAATTACATCTTTGAGCCCCAAGCGATTTACTGTTTGTGAAATATCTGCTGCGATGGCATCAAATACTGATTGCTTATATTCCATCGCATCTAATTTATTGATTGCAATAATGATTCGACTTACGCCCATAAGTTCACAGATTGTTAAATGGCGCAAAGTTTGGGTGCGAACACCTTTAGTGGCATCGATTAGTACTAAACCAATATCAGCGCGAGATGCTGCCACCACCATGTTGCGGGTGTATTGCTCATGGCCTGGTGCATCAGAGATGATTAATCTTTCGCCATTCAATAGGGTCATAGAGCGATAAGCAACATCAATAGTTATGCCTTGTTCGCGCTCTGCTTCAAGCCCATCAGTTAATAAGCTGAAATCAATCTCTCCGGCTGGAATTGTGGAACCGCTGCGGCGAACTTTTCTGGCAGCTCCGATTGTGTCATGTGGAACGCTATTGGTTTCAACCAATAAACGACCAATTAATGTGCTCTTACCATCATCAACTGATCCGCAAGTTAATAATCTAATTACAGAGGTAGTCATTAGAAATAACCCTCCGTCTTTTTCTTCTCCATTGAATCTTCGTTTTCGCCATCAATCAATCTTGTTGCGCGTTCGGAGAGATTCACATTTAAAACTTCTTCGACAACTTCAGTTAATGTGCTAGCTGTTGATTCAACTGCAGCGGTTAATGGATAACATCCCAGAGTTCTAAAACGGACCATTGCCTCAAATGGTTTTTCACCATCCTTAAGCGGATAACGATCATCATCCACCATGATTAATTGATCACCGCGTTTTACCATTGGACGCTTTTTTGCAAAATAAAGTGGATTTACATAAATATTTTCTTGCAGGATGTAATGCCAAATATCTGATTCAGTCCAATCAGATAATGGGAATACTCGCATGGTCTGGCCTGGCGCCAATCGAGTGTTATATGTGCGCCAAAGTTCTGGGCGCTGCGCACGAGGATTCCAACGATGACCTTCATCGCGCACGCTAAAGATTCGCTCTTTAGCTCGGCTCTTCTCTTCATCACGCCTAGAGCCACCAATTGCAGCATCGAATTCATAAATATCTAAAGCTTCACGAAGCGCCACTGTTTTCATTACGCGGGTATATTCAGAAATTCCACCGTTAAAAGGAGTAATTCCTGATTCGACACCAGCTTGATTGGTATGAACAATTAAATTTAAACCCAAATCCTTAACGACTTCATCACGAAAACTAATCATTTCCTTGAATTTCCAGGTGGTATCGATATGTAATAATTTAAATGGAATTGGTGAGGGGTAGAAAGCCTTACGAGCTAAATGAAGTAGCACCGAAGAATCTTTGCCGATTGAATACATTAAAACTGGATTACGGAATGAGGCCGCAGTTTCGCGGAGAATCTCAATAGATTCATTCTCAAGCGTCTTTAAAATCTCTGATTTGATATTCATTTGATACTCGCAAAGTCAAAGTCCGAGTGCTTCTTGTTGTAAAGCGCTAAGTAATCATCTTGAATTTTTGAACTTTTATCCATTTTCGTTGTAGTAGGAGCCTTAGGCAGCGAATCTAATCCATGGCTATTTATTGCCACAAATTCTTGGATACTTTTAGTCGTTGAAGGGTCATGCAACTGGCTGAACTCAATATCCATCATTTGGCAGCCGCTGGAGATTGCAGCTCTCTTCAATTGGCTGTACCAAGCTACGTATTGATCCATATATTTATATAGTTCCATGTCATTAATTGCAATCTCAACATCAGAACTATTTACTTTATGCCACTTACCCGTTGCGTTAGCTTTCTTTAGAGAAACATATCGATCTAAATGATTTCTCCTAAGAAAAACTATATGTGGTTTGAATATAGAAATTATTTTGTTTAAAGCATCAATGCTTAAGTGTTCTGGAAAAATTTTGATGATATGAGTACCTGGGAAAGCTAATATCTTTTCAATAGTCTTGATTGGATTTAAAGTAGTTTTTTCAAAACGATAATGTTGCCAATTTTGCTTTTGACGGCGGGTATTAAGGAAGTAGCGCCATGAGAAGAATGGAATGTAACGATTTAAACGTTCGACAATAGGGCTCCACTGGTTGAAAATAAAGAATTCTCCATAATAATTTAAGCCGATATCAGGGTGATCAATCATTGAAGCTAATGCATGAGTACCGGAACGGGGAAATGAAATCACCAGAACTAATTTTGAATCCGGATGTTTTTTTGATTTTGGCTGATACTTCAATAGGAATTTGATATTCAGCAGAAATTTGCGGAGTCCATGACGGAATCCGTAGTCACTTTTCGCTGCAGCCATGCAGGGATGCTATCAAGGGCAGTGAGGTAACCTTTGCTAGTGCCACATTATTTCTCAGCGAAAGCAAAGTGTAGATGAACAGAAATACATCATTTGCTACAGAACTCGCAGAGATTTCACAGATTAGAAAAGCGCGACGTGCTGATATAAAAGAATATCCGAAAGTTAGCGTGGTAATTGCAACGCTTCGTTCTGCGGATTTAGAGAATATTTTGGCTCAAATTCTTAAACAAACTCTCCCAAGCTTTGAATTACTTATTGGCTTGCACAATATTGAATTAAATTCTAAACATAAAACTTTGATCAAAAAATTGAATGCACGTAAAATCTCAGTTTTACATTTTAAATTTGCAAAAACTGCAACTCTTGGAGAGATTCTTTCATCACTTTGTGAAAAATCCACCGGTACCTATATTTCTAAAATGGATGATGATGATTATTACGGACCAGAACATTTAAGGGATTTAATAGATACCTCACTTGATACCAACGCAGATGTCGTTGGTAGAGCGATGAATTATGTCTATTTAGAGCCACTTTCGCTCTCAGTTAGAAGGTTTTCGCCAACTGGTATACAAGCAGTAGAACTTTGGAGCGACTGGGTTTGTGGTGGCACCATCTTGGTTAAACGAGAAGCCGCAAGAAAAGCAGGCTGGTTTGGTAAAGGCACCACTGCAGTCGATCGATTTTTACTTAGTAACATAACAAAAAATGGCGGAAAGATTTACCGAACCTTTGGCGCAGGTTATATATATCGTCGCACCTTTACTTTTCATACCTATGTCACCAACTATTCAAAGTATTTAAATAACGCCAATGAACAAAGAGTTGGAATTTGGCCTGACCCAATATTTGGTACCAAATGAGCCAATCAATCTTTCGCTTTGAGCGGCCAGATGATTTAGAGATTCTCGAGCAGAGCAAACTTTCAGTTGCAGTTGTAATCTCATGCCGAGGCGGCCAGGATAAATTAGATTTAACTTTGGCATCGCTAGCAGTTCAGAGCTATCCATCTAAATTGGTAAATGTTTACTTAGTAGATGATGGCAGCGAACCACCTTTAAAGCTACCGAAGATTCGCCCAACAAAAGTTAAGTTAATTAACTACAAAAATGACCCGAAGAAGTGGGGTAAGACCAAAGCTACAAATGCAGTCACAGCGGGGCTGAAAGAAGATGTGCTCTGGTTTGTTGATGCAGATATGGTTTTTGATGCTGATCACTTGGCGCACCATATGAAATGGCATCACAACGCTGATGACTATGCAGTGCTTGGCTGGAAACGCTTTGTTAAAGAATGGAACTATTCTCCTGCAGAGCTTAAGAAGATTCTAAATAATGGCGATTTTTTAGATTTGCATGAAGAACATTGGGGAAAAGAGCGCTGGGAAGCGCGCAGCGAACGCACTAATGATCTACAGAATCCTGGCATTGAAGGATTCCGTAATTTCGTAGGCGCAACTTTTTCAATCTTTAATAAACGCTGGAAAGAATTGGGTGGATATAACTCTGAATTAATTACGGGAGAAGATACTGAATTCGGTTGGCGAGTGCAGAACTCTGGTTTACGAATGATTGCAGATCGACAAGCCCATTCTTGGCATCTGGGTTACAGCACAATTGAAGAGAATAAAGCAGAATTAAGTCGCCATAACAATCCTGCGCTTGCCCAATTAATTCCTGAGATGAAATCTATCCGCGCACATAGTAAGGATAGATTTCAAGTTTCAAATTTCGAAGTAGTACTTGATATCCGAAATAGTAATTTAAGGCAGTTGCAGAAGCTAGAGCAAGATTTATTACAAGTAGCGGGTACTCAAGCAGAATTTTTATTACTTGGTAATTGGAGCGATTTAAAGCGCCGCTATTCACCCATAAAAGATTCCTTCGCTGATTTAAGAGAGATTCAAAACTGGCTAAAGGGAAGTCCGCAATATAGATTTAAAGAGATTGCATCAGATGCTCAATTAAAAATCGAAGAAATTATCTCGTTTTTCACCCTCTCTGCAATTCCAATGCATATCTTCGCAGAAGGCGATTTTGCCTTGAATTTAAAGGATTTATGCGACTTCACAATAGCCAAGGAATATGGGCTTTTTGGTTTGGCCAATAACCAAGATCTTCGCGCATTTGCGCTAACCAACCCAGCTCTTGCACGTGCACGTCGGACCAAAGGCGATGCCTATTCCAACATTGCAGAGCAATTTGGATTGCACTGGATGACTTATGAGAAATTCTTAGAAATTTATGATGGTAAGCGTTCGTTTACTGCTCGCGTTTCAAGATTTGCAAAGCGTGAAGGCAAGAAAATTAATTCACCAAAACAATTACTAGTTTTTATAGGTAAAGTATTGAAGTTGGCAAAGCGCAAAGTAATTAAATGAACAAACCAACTGTAATTCTAGCAACTAGTAATGGCATCGGCATGGGCCACTTGGCACGAGCAAGTGCAATCGCAAAGGCGCTTAAATCTCAAGCCAATCCGATTATTGTCTCTATGGCAGGAGGTATTGCAGAAATTCCAGATGCGCTCGGAATCCCTTGCGAATATATTCCTGGTAAAGATCGTCGATGGATGCCACGACCTAAGTGGGATCTGTATCTACGTGATCGTTTGGTGGCGCTAATCGATGAAACCGACGCCAAAGTTTTAACTTACGATGGTGTGGTTCCTTATGCGGGAGTCATCGCTGCGCGAATTGCTAGACCAAATGTTAAATTAATTTGGATACGCCGTGGGCTTTGGCAGAAGAAGATTCATCGCTTTGCACTTCCGCTGCAATCAGCTGCTATGGATCTAGTGATTGAACCAGGTGATTACGCATTTGCTTATGACCATGGTCCAACATCCAAACGAAAAGATGCGATACGTACAGTGCCGGTTTCTTTATATCAATCCAGCGAAGCATTAAATAAAGAGGAATCGCGGAAGATTTTAGGCTTGGATCAGAACCGTCCGGCAGTGCTTGTTCAACTTGGTACCGGCGCAGATGATGCCAATGAAAAGATGACCGCAGCGCTAAAAGGCTTACTTGGCTGGCCTGATTTACAAGTAGTTTTAACTAAAGAACCGGTAGCTAAAAACGGCAAATCTTTAGCTCCTGAAGGGTTAGATATAAAGGTGATTAGATATTTTCCATTAGCAAAGGTTCTTGCCGCGTTTGACGCAGGTATTTGTGCGACAGGATATAACGGAGTTCATGAACTCCTTGCGGCTAAATTACCGACAGTTTTTATTTCGAATATTCGCGGGATGGACGATCAAGAAGCACGTGCTAAATGGTGCCATGATTTTGGTTATGCACTTCGCGCAAATCAAGCAGATTTAAAGAACATCACTGAGACTGTTAAAGAGCTACAAGATGCCAATTTGCGCGCAGCGCTCTCATTTAAATGCGCAGAACTACCAGCTCCTATTGGTGGCGAGGAGATTGCAAATAAATTACTTAAATTAATTTCAGCTCCATCTAAGTCAAATAATTTGGCCAGAGTATTTCTATTCCAGTCACTGCGTTACCTGGCAATTGGATACCGGTCTATCGTTAAACAGAAATCTACAGTCGATGTTTCAAGTAGCGCACCAATTTTTAGCAATTCCACAGTGTCCACAGAAATGCAAAAACATATTCGTTCCGGTACTCGTTTTGAACATCTCATCGCAAGCGCTTCTGAGAAATATTTGCAACGTCGCCGCCAAATTGCTGATACTTACTACGACTTATAGAATTCGACTAAATCATGGCTAAATACTCAATTGCAATCATCGGCGCCGGCCCTTCTGGCTATTTTGCAGCGCAAGCTCTGCAAAATTTAGAAACAGAAGAACTTAATTTTTCAATCGATTTAATCGAGCGTCTACCGACGCCTTGGGGCCTTGTCCGAAGCGGAGTAGCCCCAGATCACCCAAAAATTAAGAGCGTTTCAAAGGTATTTGAGAAAGTTGCTACCGCTGGAAATGTCTCACTTTTTGGCAATGTAGAAGTTGGTCGAGATATTTCACTCGAAGCGCTGAAAACAAAGTACGACGCTGTTATTTTGGCTACTGGAACTTCGGAAGGTAAGCAGCTCGGTATCCCAGGAGAAGATCTACCTAATTCTCTATCGGCAGCAGATTTTGTGCCTTGGTATAACGGCCATCCAGATTACGCAAAACTCACACCTGATTTATCTTCGGATACTGCAGTAGTAATTGGTGCTGGAAATGTGGCAATGGATGTGGCACGTTTACTTGCACTTGATCCATCTGAACTCGATCCCACTGATACCGCTGGGCATGCAATAGAAAGTTTTAAGAAATCTAAAATCCGTAAAGTTTATATCTGTGCTCGTCGTGGCCCTGAATTTGCATCTTTCACCTCACCAGAATTGCGCGAACTTCCAGATCTCGAACATACAAATGTCCTGATAAATAAAGAAGTTATCGAAGCTGCGATTAAACGTGTTGGCCCAGAACCGGAAAAACATTTAAAGAGTAATTTAGATGCGATGTTAAAAATTGCTAGCAATGAATTACATCCGCACGAGCGAACCATGGAATTTCTTTTTCAGCACGTCCCATCATCGATTGATGGCCAAAATAAAGTTGAGAGCGTCACTTTCTCAACACCGGAGGGCCAAAAAACTATCAATTGTGGAATTGTAATTTCTGCAATTGGATATCAACCTAAAGAACAAAATGGGCTTAAAGTCGAATCCAATAAGCTAACAAATACAGATGGCCACATAGAAGATAATATTTATGTAGTGGGTTGGGCAAAACGTGGTCCTTCAGGTGTTATTGGAACCAATAAATCTGATGCAGCAGATGTCGCAAAACTTTTGGTCTCTAAACTTTCTAAAGAGCCCAAAGCTAAATTTGATTTGGGTTCTGCTTTAGATGCAAAAATTGTTACTCAACCAATTTGGGAGAAAATAAATAGCGCAGAAGTAGCTGCTGGCGAGGCACTAGGAAAACCAAGATTAAAGGCGATTTCTCGCGAGGATTTGCTCGGTTTGGGTGAGGGTTAAATCTTTAGTAGTATTCATAGGCTTCAAAATTAAATATTGCGCCCGTAGCTCAACGGATAGAGCATTTGACTACGGATCAAAAGGTTAGAGGTTCGAATCCTCTCGGGCGCGCTCATGTCAGTATCGTTCGGGAGAAGTTGGCGGCAGTAAATCAGGCCACTGCGATTCCGTAATTCCCAAGTATGACCACCATTCTTTATAAAAATCTTCTCTTGTTATTCCAAAACATTCTTTGAAAGTGGTTACCCAGTCGTTATTTTGCCCATAAAGTTTATGGAATTTGAATAAAGCTTCTAATCCACCAAATTTCGCTACCAAGAGTTTTACAGCGTACAAATGCATTGCTTGAGAACATTGATCTGGCATAATCTTTTCTTTCCCCTCGGCATCCTGTAAGTCTTTTGAACAAATGCTTTCAGGTTTTGGACCCACAAAAACATTCTCTCCTTCAAGGTCTAAGTAAGAACCACCTGAATTCCGGAGATCATTTGCCACCATTAATCCAATTAATTGAGCAGAACCTTCTCGAATCCATGCAGGGATTTGATATTTGTTTCCAGTGTAGGCGATATCTCCATATTGAGTTTGTACTACATAGAAAATAGCCATGTCGTGAGCGACAAAATAAGTCAAGATAGTAATATCTTTTTGAGACAACCGATATCCATTTGCAACAGGCATTCCGGGCTTGGAAATCCTTAATCCGCCGCTACCTATATCTGCTGTGGCACAGTAGATAGCTTCTTCGTTATTTGCCATGTAAGGGGGATTACAGCTAGCAGTTTTAGCGAATTCATTAAACGCTCTAATTCTGAATTCTTCAGTTTCTCCATAGACCCAGTATGGTATTTGGACAAGTTTCAAACCATTTCCATTTAATACATTGCTTATATAAATTATCGTTTCTCGTGTTACATCTTCCCAATCTTTCGTATATCCATCTTGCAATATGATTTTCATTTCAGCGGTTTTATTTAATTTTCGTTTCTTCCACTCAGCCCATTTTGCCAGAATGATTTTTTCCAGCTCTTTTTCACTTATGTTTTTATATTTTGGCTGGTAAGAATTGACCGTAGGATTACTTGGAGAAATCCGGTAACCAAGAACTCTTGTCCACACTCCTTTAATGCAAAGGAGATACTCATTCCCAAATGCACTTTGGCTATTTTCATTTATACAGAAACGACCAGGCGCAGCACTTGTGTTTGTAGCCTCTTTGGGGTTGGTGGTCTGGAGTGGGCTGGGCGAGAAAGATGGTTTAGGCGCGGTTGAAGCGTTGTTGTTTTTTGTGTAAATCCAATGATCATTTATACAGGTCAAGATTTGATTTCCAAAAAAGGCTGTGCCCCCATTGAGCGGACAGGTTCGCCCCGGAGCTGGAACATTTTTAGGATATCCGTCTGAATCTAGATCAAGATTAGATTGAGGACTTGGTGAAGGAGTTGGGGTAAATTTTGTTTTAGGACTTAATATTTTTACGCCTTTATCCCAATTAAGTTTTTTACCGCTTTTTATACATGTGAATTTCAAACCATTGTAAATCTGATTCTGCCCAATCTTGGAGCAAGTCGTTCCCGGCTTAGGAGGTGATGAGGCCGTTGCTGGAATGACTGCCAGAAGCAGTCCCGATAATAGACTCAATGCAAGAAGCTTCTTCACTACACCATTCTGCTCGCACTCGTTATAAATCCTCAAGAGATATGCGAGAGATTAATAAATATTCACTTAATCTCTCGCATTTGCCCGGCAAAATAGGAATAATCGCGACATGCCTTCTAGCCCAATGGTGCGCTTAGTCAATTTGCGAAAGCAATTTGGTGAAGTTAAAGCAGTTGATGATGTCTCTTTAGACGTATTTGATGGCGAATTTATAACCTTACTTGGCCCTTCAGGTTCTGGGAAAACTACCGTACTTCGCATGATTGCTGGATTTGAAATACCAGATTCCGGAGAAATCATTTTAAATGGTGCAGATGTTGCTCAACTGCCACCTTATGAACGAGATGTAAATACAGTTTTCCAAGATTACGCGCTCTTTCCGCACATGACCGTTTTAGAAAACATTGAATATGGATTGAAAGTTAAGAAAATTGGTAAAGATGAAACCCGTACCAGAGCGCTCAAAGCGCTAAACCAAGTTCGTTTAGATGGATATGAAAACCGAAAGCCAAGTCAACTTTCTGGCGGACAAAGACAGAGAGTTGCACTAGCAAGAGCATTAGTAAATCGTCCAAAAGTTTTATTATTAGATGAACCTCTCGGCGCTTTAGATTTAAAGTTACGCGAACAGATGCAGATTGAATTAAAGCAATTACAAAGAGATATCGGGATAACTTTTATTTTTGTAACTCACGATCAAGAAGAAGCTCTGACGATGTCAGATCGAATTGCAGTTTTTAATGATGGGAAAATAGTTCAACTGGGAAGTCCTAGAGAAATATATGAGAATCCGAATTCTAAATTTGTTTCTGAATTCGTAGGTCAGACCAATAAATTAAGCGCACAAATGGCGCAAAGCTTAAATTTGGGTGAATTTGAATTCAATATTCGCCCCGAAGATATTCATATTGATAAAACTGAAAGTAAAGGCGATCGCCAAGTAGTTGGAAAACTGAAAGACACCATATTTGTTGGTGCATTAACAAGATATCTAGTCTCAACCTCTGCGGGTGATTTCATATCAACCCAATCAGCAGAACGTGCGGGATTAGTAGCAGGTGACCAGGTAATTCTTAGTTGGTCTTCTGCAAAAGAGCATCGAACTGCATAGGGCTGGTTTGGTGAGACCGTAATCAATGGCTGCTTACGGTTTAAAAGGGGGAGATACAGGTGCAAAAGCGTCTGTTTAAGAGTCTCGCAATTGTTTCAGCTGCTGCATTGATTTTATCTGGCTGCAGCAGCTCGTCATCTGAAGATTCGGGTGTACCGAAGATTGACATGATGACCGAACTTGGCGCTGGCGAGGGCGCTGTAAATATCGTTGGTTGGGCTGGCTATGTTGAGAATGGTTCGACTGATCCAAATGTTGACTGGGTAACTGGTTTTGAAAAAGAGACTGGTTGCAAAGTTAACTTTAAAGTTGGAAATACTTCGGACGAAATGGTCCAACTTATGCAATCTGGAGAATATGACGTAGTTTCTGCGTCAGGCGATGCCTCACTAAGACTTATCTATGGCGGCGATGTTGCTCCAGTTAACACTGACCTAATTCCAAACTATGCAGATGTTTATGAAAATCTAAAGATGCAGCAATGGAATTCAGTAGATGGAGTTGCCTATGGCGTTCCACATGGTCGCGGAGCAAATCTTCTTGCATACCGCACCGATAAAGTAAATCCTGCACCTACTTCATGGGCTGCAGTATTTGATTCCAATTCACCATATAAAGGAAAAATCACTGCATACGATTCACCAATTTACATCGCAGATGCTGCTCTTTATTTGATGAAGACCCAACCTGATCTAGGTATTAAATATCCATATGCTCTAGATCAAGCACAATTTGATGCTTCTATTGATTTGTTAAAGCAACAGAAACCATTAATTGGTGAATACTGGGGCGATTATTTGAAGCATGTTGCTTCACTTAAATCAGGCAATACCTTGCTTGGAACTACTTGGCAGGTAAATATCAATTTAGCAAAGAGCGAAGGAACTAAAGTTGAAGGCATTAAGCCAGTTGAAGGTTCAACTGGATGGTCTGATACTTGGATGGTCTCTTCAAAAGCTGCTCATCCAAATTGTGCATACATGTGGTTAAACCACATCATCTCACCGGTAGCTAATGCTGGTGTTGCAGAATGGTTCGGCGAGGCACCATCAAATGCCAAGTCCTGTGATCTAACTGCAGATAAGAATCACTGCGCAACATTCCATTCAAGTGACGACGCTTACTGGAGCGATGTTTACTACTGGAATACCGCAACTGAGACCTGCTTAGACGGCCGCAAAGATGTTAAATGCGTGCCTTACTCCGAATGGGTAAAAGCCTGGTCTAGCTTGCGTAATTCATAAATAGCAGAACGTGGGGCGCTAAGGCGCCCCACGTTTCTATTAATTCAACTGAAAGTAGCGATGAAATTAATTAATTGGATGCACCGCAAAGAGAAAGTCAGATTAACTGCCCTTCTTTTAGTACCAACCTTTTGGCTGGTAGTTGCATACTTAGGTGCTTTATTTGCGCTTTTAATTACATCTTTTTTTACCATCAACACATTTACTGGCGATGTAATTGCCAAATTTAATCTAGGAAATTTCCAAGATTTATTAACTGACATCGCCTACCGAAATGTGGTTTTAAGAACTTTATTTGTAGCTATCTCGGTCACTTTATTATGTGTAGCGCTGGCCATGCCAATGGCTTTCTATATGGCAAAAATTGCGAGCAATCGCAGTAAAAAGATTTTTGTTTCACTGGTCCTAACACCGCTTTGGGCCTCGTATTTGGTGAAAATTTATGCTTGGCGCACCATGCTAGAACCTGGTGCTGGTGTTTTAGATTGGTTCTTGGCGCCTTTAAATTTGAAATCTCCAGGATTTGGAATGTTTGCCGTGATTATCGGACTTACTTATCTATGGCTGCCATACATGATTCTGCCTATTTACGCAGGCTTAGATCGATTACCTAATTCGTTATTAGATGCTTCAAGTGATTTAGGTGCTGGAAATTTCTTCACGCTCAGAAAAGTAGTCTTTCCAATCTTAGTTCCCAGCATAATCGCCGGTTCTATGTTCACTTTCTCTTTGAGTCTTGGTGATTACATCACAGTTCAAATTATTGGTGGAAAATTCCAAATGTTAGGCAATGTTGTTTATCAGAATTTCAGTCTAAATCTTCCCTTTGCGGCAACTGTTAGCGCAGTTCCTATTGCAATCATGTTTGGCTATTTATGGTTGATAAGAAAATCAGGGGCGCTAAGTAACTTATGACAATATCTAGAGGGACCAAATTAGTTTTAGCGGCACTTATGGGATGTGGGTTAGCTTTTATTTACACACCGCTATTAATCGTGGTTTTAAATTCATTTAATGCATCAAAAACTTTTAGCTGGCCACCAAGTGAATTAACAACTATGTGGTGGAGCAAAGCCATTTCAAATACTGGTGTACGAGAAGCAATTACCTGGTCCGTACTTGCCGGATTGGTGGCGACATTAATTGCGCTTATTTTAGGTACTTGTCTTGCCTTTGCAGTTGCCAGATATAACTTCTTTGGCAAAGAGGTAATCTCTTTGCTAGTGGTCCTGCCAATTTCGCTACCAGGTATCGTGACAGGCATTGCACTTAACAATACATTTACAAACACCCTTGGTCTTTCAACTGGTTTATTAACCATAATCATCGGCCACGCCACATTCTGTATCGTGATTGTCTATAACAACGTTATTGCGAGATTGCGCAGAATGGGTACTTCTCTGCAAGAAGCATCAATGGATCTAGGTGCCAATGGTTTTACGACATTTAGATTAATCACGCTTCCAAATTTGGCATCCGCTTTATTAGCGGGCGGTTTACTGGCATTCGGATTATCTTTCGATGAAATTGTGGTTACAACATTCACCGCCGGCCCAGGAATTCAAACACTGCCTATTTGGATTTTTAATAACTTATTTAGACCCAACCAAGCACCAATAGTTAATGTGGTTGCTGCGACTTTGGTGATCTTCTCGATTATTCCGATATATCTGTCTCAGAGACTTTCAAGTGATTCCACAACGGGTGGACGAATTTAATGTTTAAGATGCTCAAATGACCCTGCGCAAGACGGTATTAATAGTTGCAACTTTAAATCTGCTCTATTTTTGCATTGAATTCTATTACGGTCGCAGGTATCACTCAGTTTCACTACTTGGCGACAGTATCGATTTTCTTGAAGATGCATCGGTAAATATTTTAATTGCACTTGCGATTGGCTGGTCTATTACTCGTAGACAGAAAACCAGCTATTTACTTGCCGCGATTCTGCTAGTTCCGGGCATTGCATTTATCTGGAATGCATTAAATCAATTCTCAAATCCAGAAGTTCCTGACGGGTCAAAGATGGGTTACGTTGGTATTGGTGCGCTAGTCGTTAACGTTTCTTGTGCCTTTATGATCGCAAAACATCGCAAAGAGCAAGGCGGACTAGTTATGGCCGCTTTCTATTCAGCTCGAAATGATGCCATGGCAAATATTTTGATTATCGGTGCAGGCATATTTACAACTTTTCAACCAAGCGTCTGGCCAGATTTAATTGTCGGAATTTTTATCTTCTTAATGAATGCAGATGCCGCAAAAGAAATTATCACTGCAAGTCGCGCTGAAAATAAAGATCACCGCGCTTAAGCGTGGGGCGAATTAACGTACTTATCTATAATTTCAGCGGGTGTACCTTCAGCGCGAATCTTGCCGTGTTCCATCCAGATAGCACGGGTCGCAAGCGAACGTACGGTCTCAAGATCGTGTGAAACTAAAACTACAGTCGATCCTTCACCCATAATTTTCTCCATACGGGCGCGAGATTTTTCCATAAAATCAATATCTCCAACTGCTAAAACTTCATCGACCAAAACAATATCGGGATTAATATCAGTAGCAACTGAAAAACCTAAACGTGCAACCATACCGCTTGAATAAGTGCGAAGCGGTAAATCAACTACATCTTCAAGCCCTGCCCAGCCAACTAAATCATCTATACGTTCTTTTACTAATTTTGGATCACGCCCGTGAATTGCTGCATTTAGCATGATGTTTTCACGTCCAGATAGCTCGGGATTAAAACCCACTCCAAGTTCAATCATCGGCTCTACGTGGCCTTTGACAATTATTCTTCCGTCGGTTGGGGGAATTACACGACTAATTACCTTTAATAGCGTTGATTTTCCTGATCCATTGCGACCAATAACCGCAAGAATTTCACCGGAGCGAATTTCAAAAGAGACATCATCTAAAGCTTTAAAAGTTTGGAATTTGCGCTTACCTTTTAATATTTCAACGGTAGCTTGTTTCATCGAACGAGATTTGGTGGTTGCTCTTCGATATTGCACGGAGACATTTTCAAGTGAAACAACCTGGGTCATAACTTGGTCACACCTTTAGGCCACCATTTAGCAAATAGAAATAATCCAAGCGCAAAAATGATTGTTGAGAAAGAAGACAAGTAGATCCAATCATTGATTGTGCCGTTGAATGTGCCACCCCATGATTCTCGGAGCACATTTAAAAATGAAGTTAGGGGATTCTTGCCAATCACTTTCTGAGTGTTAGGACCTAGAGAACTGAGAGAGTAAAAAACTGGGGTCATATAAGTCAGGAGCATTAATAAAACTTGAATTAAATGGCGGGCATCATCGAATTCTAGGTAGGCAATAGCGAACATTAAGCCAAAGCCAGTCGTCAGTAAAATCATGAAGAAGATGATTGGAATTATTAAAAATGCTCTTGCATTAAGAGTTTTACCCATCACAAATACGACCAAGGTAAGTGGAATCAAACCAAAAATGAAATTAATTGCTGAACTAATAGTGCCCGATAAAGCAAAAATTTCTGGCCTTACATAAACTTTATTTAATAGCCCAGCACCACCTGAAATTGCATCAGCTGCAAAGTTAACTCCTTGCGTAAAGAAAGTACTCATCAAAACACCGGCAAAGAGGTAGGGCAAGAAAGTTTCACGGTTATCAAGTCCCCGCATGAAAACGGTGTTAAATACATAGAACATGACGGTGGTCGTCAAAATTGGATTGAGTAGAGACCAGCCGACACCAAGTACTGATCTTTTATATCTGACGGTCAAATCCCGAACAATTAAAATGCGCAGCAGGGCACGATTTCTATAGATTTCCTTGAGCTGAAATAAGACTGGAATCTGTCTTTCAGCGGAGTCGTATACCTGCATTAGTTAATTCTAAGGGCTATTTCATAAATAGCGCATTGAGGCGGCGCGTGGTGAAGTAGAGGCCACCTGCAATAAAAATTGTGAAATAGATGATGTGAACAAATATGCTCGAATCCACGGTGCCTAATGTGAGCATGCGCATCAATTCAATTCCCTGTGTTAAAGGTGTCCAGTAAACAATACTTGCCAACCTATCTGGAAGCACAGAAAGTGGGAAGAACGATCCACTAAATAATGTAATTGGTAAAAGCACAATATTGATTAAACCCATATGTTGAAAACTGGTCATATAACTTGTAAGCGCCATACCAATTGCAGCAAAACCAAAGCCAATTAGAACACCGGCAGGAATTACAAGTAATGCCCACCAAGATTCAATTAATCCAAGTGGAGTTACAACTGCCATAAATGCAGTTGAATAAAGCGAGCCACGCAGTAATGCCCAGGCAATTTCACCTAGTGCTACATCCATCGGCCCAAGTGAAGTTGCGAGCATTGCATGATAAAGGCGAGATTCATGTATCTTAAAGAAAACATTCCAAGTTGCATCCATGATTGCGCCCATCATTGCAGCTGATGCCAAAAGTCCAGGCACTACAAATGATGCGTAACTAACAACCAAGCCATTGTCTAATTTGATATCGCCGATGTAATTACCAACGCCATAACCAAAAACTATTAAATTAAGTAGAGGTTCGATAAATCCAGAGGCGACTACCATCCATGCCGAAGTTTTAAATTGAATCCAACTACGTTCTAAGACCACTCTTGAACGACCAGAATAAATTCCTTCTCCAGGTTTTCCAATTCGTCTTTCGGCAATTGCAATCGCGGATAAGAAACTCATTTTGCAAGCCTCCGATCAAATGCTTTAAAAGCTAACTTCAAACCAATAACAATCATGGCCACTAAAAAGATTACGTGTATTAAAACTAAGGCCATCGGGATATCTCGACCATAAGTTAGATATCTACCTAAATCAGTGGCATGCCAGAGCGGGGAAATCCAGCCTATCCAGCGTAAGAAAATTGGTATCGATTCAAGGGGAAAGAAGGTGCCACTTAAGAAAAACATTGGTTGAATTACAAATCTGCCGACAAATGTGAAGAAATGATCTTCATTCTTCACATTGGCAGCGAATGCCAGCATCACTGCGCCAAAAGCGGCTCCGGCAAGTATTCCAGCTGGAAGTGCCAGCCAAGCATTTGGCGCTTTCAGAACTCCGAATGCCATCATCACCAAGTAGTAACAAACTACCGTGAAAATATTTCTAACCATCGCAGCCCAATAAACACCAAGTGCAATCGCACGTCCACCAAGTGGAGTCGCATTCATGCCGAAGAAAGTTTTCTCCCAGAGAAAACCACCTAAAGTAGGGAAAATAGTTTCATCCATTGAACCTTGAATGGCGGCGTTTGCAAGAAGTGCCGGTGCCAAGAAAACTAAATATTCAACTCCGTCTATACCGCCAGAGTTTTGATTGATTAAAGTACCAACGCCTACGCCAATTGCTAATAAGTAGAGCAGTGGATTCATTACAGAATAAAGCACAATGATTCTTATAAATTTCCTCATACTTGCAAGACGTGCTTCTAATACAAAGCGCGAACCGCCAGCTGCCACTTTTCGCATTATTCGATCAAAGTTCTTCCGGTAAGGCGCAAGAAGACATCTTCCAGAGATGATCGACGGACCAATGAAGTTTTTGGCTGCAAGCCAGAGCGAACAATCTCTTCCAGCACGTGTTCGGCATCTTCAGAATAAAGCAGCACGCGATCCGGTAGCACTTCTAACCGTTCACATTTATCACGTAATTTATCGGCTACAGCTTCATTGTTTTCAGAACCAAAGCGAAGCTCTAATACCTCTTTAGAAGAGTAACGTTTAATTAAATCTGCCGGAGAGCCCTCCGCCATGATTTTGCCACGATCAATAACAATTAAACGTTCACATAGTTGTTCTGCCTCATCCATAAAGTGAGTGGTAATAACTAAAGTGACACCTTTCTCTTTCAGACGGAATAAGCGATCCCAAAGAATGTGACGCGCCTGCGGATCTAAACCAGTTGTTGGTTCATCTAGCATCAAAATTTCAGGCTCAGAAACTAAAGCTCTGGCAATAGTTAATCGACGCTTCATGCCGCCAGATAAAGAGTCCACTTTGGCATCGCGCTTCTCCTCTAATTGCGCAAATTCCAGTAACTCTTCAATTTTTCCTTTTATAAATTTATTTGAAAGACCGAAATAGCGTCCATAGATGTAAAGATTTTGAGTAACAGTTAACTGTTCGTCCAGATTATCTTTCTGCGGAACTACTCCAAGGTGTGCACGAATCTGCGGACCAAACTTCTCAGGATCTTTGCCGAGAATTGTGATTTCTCCGCCAGTTCTTTGAGAGGTGGCGCCAATAATTCGCATCGTCGTAGATTTACCTGCGCCATTTGGCCCAAGTAATCCAAAGGATTCTCCACGCATTACAGAGAAATCAATCCCATCAACCGCAGTGAAGTCACCAAATTTCTTGGTCAAGCCGCGAGCAACTATTAACTCTTCAGACATAAAGAGCAGTTTATCGCTTTATGCGCGCAGTGACTTAGCTAAAGATGTGAAATCTTCTACCAGAATATCAATTTCACGTTGGCCATGAGCTAATGAAATTAACCATTGCTCATCTAAACCTGGCGGAGTAATGATGCCACGGTTGATTGACCATAACCAAGAAAGTTCTGCAACTTGGAAATTAGTTGATTTGTAATCACGGTAATTTCGAACTGGATTTGCAGACCAAGTAATGCAACCTTTAACTCCAAATCCAACTGTATGAGCAGGTAATTCGAATTCATTAATTACATCGGTAATACGTAGTAAAGCTTGATCATTCCAATTCTCAGCCTTGGCCAGTGCTTCTGGCGTGCAGATTTTGTCGATTGCTCGTACGCCAGCCATTGCTAACGGATTTCCATTGAAGGTGCCGAAATGAGCCATACGACCATCAACAACAGTTTGCATAAAGCGTAAATCTCCACCAAATGCTGCAAGTGGAATTCCACCACCAATTGATTTTGCTAAACAGATGAGATCTGGATTAACTCCCAATCGTTCTGAAGCACCTTGTGGTCCAGCTGTTAAACCGGTTTTTACTTCATCAAAAATTAAAACGATGTCATATTCAGTACAAAGTTCCCGAACGCGCTCCAAGTACCCGGAATCCGGAAGCACAATTCCGATGTTCTCTAGAACTGGTTCCATAATCAAACAAGCAATTTCACTCTTATGTTTCTTAAAGATTTCTTCAATTGCTTCAGCATCGTTATAAGGAGCAACCCAAACTTCTCCGGGCACTGCTCCATAAGGTGTTACGGAATTTGGAAGATGCTCATCTCCAGCTTCAGCAATTGCAGGTTTTGATGAGACCATTAACGGGTCATAACTGCCGTGGTAACCGCCTTCAATTTTCACGATTCCATTGCGACCGGAGTATGCGCGCGCAGTACGAACTGCATACATAGTTGCTTCAGTACCAGAATTCGTAAATCGAACTAAATCCAAACCAAATCGCTTACAGATTCTCTCCGCGGCATCAGTTGATATGGGCGAAGGAGTTACAAAAAGTGTTCCAATTTCAAGTGAAGTTTGAAGTTCGCGAACTACATCAGGATTTAAATGTCCCGCAAGCATCGCACCAAAACCCATTGAGAGATCAAGTAATTGTCTGCCATCAACATCGGTCATCCATGCACCTTGTGCAGAGACGATGGATAGTGGGTATGGATCCCAATGCTGGAAAGAGCTGGTGGCACCTAAAGGCAGTACGCGCTTGGCAGCATCATGTTCGATACCAGATTTTGAAGTTGTCTCTTTATAGCGCGCCCACTCTTGATCTAACAGCGCCGCAATTTTTGCTTCATTTAATGGTTTTACAGAGTTTGGTGTGTGTCTAAAAGTTTGTGCGTGATTAGCGCGGGTTTGCATTTTTAAATCAGTACATACAATTGTCAAGATCGATTTCGATCAGAGATTGAGTTGTACTCTCCTTTTCGTTTATGTAATACAGAGTTCTCGTTCTGAAACCGAGGGTATCACTTTAAAAATTAAAGGCAACTCTCATCAATAATTATGCGGGAATTGTCGGGAATAACAACCCCTTTATAGTTGTTACATGGCATGGTTAATGAAAGGTTTCTGATGGCAAAAGTTGTTAAAAAAGCACCGACGGATTTTGATTTACATCCATTAATCAATAATCGCTGGAGTCCACGAGCTTTCGATATAAGCGATGAAATATCTAAAAATGATCTACATGCAATTTTAGAGGCAGCGCGATTAGCGCCATCTGCATTTAACGAACAACCTTGGCGTTTTATTTTTGGCAAACGCGGCGAAGAAACTTTTAACCAAATACTTAATGGACTAGGAGAGTTCAATCAAACATGGGCAAGAAATTCAAGTGCCTTACTTCTGGTTGCAGGCACCAAGCAACGAAGTAATGGCGATCCACACCCAAGTTATCAATACGATCTTGGTCTAGCTGTTTCTCAAGGAACTTTTGAAGCACATCATCGCGGATACGTAACTCATCAAATGACTGGTTTCAATCACGACGTGATGTGTCAAACTTTTGATTTAACAACTTTCGAACCTGTGGTGGTCATTGCAATTGGTCGCCAAGCAGATTCAGATATTTTGCCGGCTCAGATGGCAGAACGAGAAAAAGCTCAACCTAACCGAAAGCCATTGACTGACTTAATAATTAAAGGCTCGCTCTAATCTCCCAAAGATCAGGAAATACCGGGTTGAAAAGGGTGCTAGCTAAGTATTTAACGCCGCTAGAACCACCAGTACCGCTCTTGCTTCCGATAGTTCGTTCCACCATCTTTACATGGCGATAACGCCACTCTTGTAGACCTTCGTCTATATCAACCAGTTTTTCGCAAATCATCGCAGCTTCTAGATCTTCGCGATGTACTTTGATCAAAGCATTTTGCACCTTCTCGTTAGGTGCGTAGTGATCTTGTAAATTGCGATTTAGAATTTCAGAAGGAATATCTGCGCCACGCTTAGATAGATAAACCAATACCGAATCCCATAATGACCTCTTACCTAATAATTCTTTAATTTCTTCACGAGTTTCAGGAGGTAAATGGCTAGCGAATTTCTCATCTCGGCGACCAAGAATTGCCTCTACTTTTCTAAATTGTGCAGATTGAAAACCACTTGAGGCAGCTAAATAATTTCGGAAAGATAGAAATTGTAGCGGTGTCATGGTTTCTAAAATATCTACTTGCGAAACACATGTTTTCATAATGGTACGGATACGTCCCAATACGCCAAGGGCTTTATGAGTTTCGTTGGCTTCTAGAGCTCTTTGGGCTTCAGTAAATTCATGAATTAATTGTTTAAACCAAAGTTCGTAAGTTTGATGAATAATAATAAATAACATCTCATCGTGTTCGGGACCCACAGATAACGGCTTTTGTAATTTAAGTAGATCATCTACCGCTAAATAACTGGTGTAGGTGAGTGCAGATTCAAAATTTTCGCTCATGTTACTCGTGAGCCTCCTTTGCCGGCTCCCATATATTTTTTACTTGCAACCAGATCACGCAAACGTGCAAAACCATCCCAAACTTCTACATAAGAAGTAGGAAGCGGGCTGATGGCTAAGCGAATTGAGTTAGGTACTCGATAATCAGGAATTACATTGATTTCCGTGCGCATCGCTGCTGCAATCTCTTTAGCATCTGGATGGATAAGGGAGATATGACCACCACGTTCTGATGCAATCCGAGAAGTGTTTAATTCAAATCCCAGAGGCGCAAGCCATTGATCATAAAGCGCGATCATCATCTCAGTGCCTCTTGCACTCTTTTCATTGATAGCTTTTATAGTTGCCTCTTCAATCATTTCAAAAGCAGTTTTAACACATCTGATTGCCATCAAACCAGGGCTAGCAATTTGGAAACCACGCATAGTTTCCATTTCGCGTTCGAAAATTGGACCCATCTCAAATTGATCTGCTTGCGCAAACCAACCTTGAATCGGAACTTGCAACTCTCCTTGAACTCTCTTTGAAACATACATCCAAGCTGGTGAACCAGGTCCGGAATTTCCATATTTATAGGTACATCCAACTGCTAAATCGACACCATTTTTATCAAAATCCATTTCAATGGCGCCAACTGCATGGCTAGCATCCCACAACATAAATGCGCCATGTTTACGAACTAAATCAGTGATTTCCTTAATTGGAGAGCGCGCACCCGAGCGATATTGAATTACTTCAAGAGTAACTAGCGCCACATCATCATTTAAATATTTTTCTAGTATCTCAGGTGTGATGCGCTCATGAATAGCATCACCTGGCTCGTTATCGATAGTAATTAGCTTTAAACCAAATTGTCTTACAAGTCCTTGCAAAATATATCGATCAGTTGGAAAGTTGGCGGCATCAATAATTATGGTCTTACGATTTGGTCGTGCCTGGATTGCAGCAAGCGCTAACTGATAAAAATTAATTGAAGTGGTATCGCAAACTAAAACTTGCCCTTCAGCTGCACCAAGAGCCGCTCGACCTAAAATATTTCCAACGGTCTGCGCTTCATCTACCCAATGTGCCCAACCTGCAACGACTTCATTGCCCCACTCTTTGACCATCAAATCATTTACAGCCTGAATAGTTGCCTTTGGTAGGCGACCTAAAGAATTGCCATCTAGATAGCATTGATCTGGATCATTGATTACAAATTGTTCACGGTACTTAGCAAGTGGATCTGCGGCATCTAAGGCCAACGCATATTCGCGATTTGTGACTTCCATGGTGCGAGAGCCTACTCTTTACCGCTATGGCACGAAACCTTGTGAACCTAGAGAGCGTAAGCAAAGCTTTCGATATTAAGGAACTCTTACAAAATGTAAGTATCGGTGTTTCCCAAGGCGATCGCATTGGTATTGTTGGCCGAAATGGCGCCGGCAAATCCACTCTAATGAAAATAATTGCAGGTACCGAAGATCCTGATTCTGGTCGTGTCACTAAAAGTGGTGGTACAAATGTCGGAATCCTCTCGCAAATAGATAATGCACCGAAAGGTGCGACGGTTCGTGATGTTGTGCTTGGAGATAAAGCCACTCATGAATGGGCGCGAGATGCGGGTATCCGTGCAATATTTACGGGGTTATTTGGTGGATATCACGAAGAGCTATTTACTCGAGGTTTTGCATCACTTTCAGGCGGTGAACGTAGAAGAGTTGGGCTAGCTAAATTACTAATTGAAGATTTAGATTTAATTTTGCTTGATGAACCAACAAACCATTTAGATGTTGAAGGTGTGGCTTGGTTGGCCGAACATCTAAAGAATCGAAAAAACTTGGCAGTGGTTGTGGTGACACACGATCGATGGTTTTTAGATGAAGTGACTGAAAAAACTTGGGAAGTCGTGGGCGGCGCTTTAGAAGAATATGACGGTGGTTATTCCGCCTATGTGTTAGCAAAAGCAGAACGCGCTCGCCAACAATCGGCAATGGATGCGCGTAGAAATAATTTGTTGCGAAAAGAATTGGCATGGTTAAGACGTGGCGCTCCGGCTCGAACTTCAAAACCAAAATTTCGTGTTGATGCGGCAAATGAATTAATCTCTGCCGAACCGCCACCAAGAGATAACACCGAACTCCTAAAATTTAGCCAAAATAGATTAGGTAACACCGTATTTGAATGTCAGCATCTTCAAATTCGAGCTGGTGAAAATGTGTTAATTGAAGATCTAGTTTGGAATATTGGTCCAGGAGAGCGCATTGGAATTGTGGGAGTAAATGGAGCGGGCAAAACCACTTTGATGCGCACATTAGCTGGCGAACATTTCGCTGCTGCCGGAAAGCTAGTTAAAGGAGTAACGGTCAAAGTTGCGATGCTCTCGCAGCATTTGGCAGAGCTGGACCCCACTTGGCGCTTGATTGAAGCGGTGGAGCGCGTTGCTACCAGAGTTGAATTAGGCGGCGGCCGCGAACTCTCTGCCTCGCAACTCTGTGAAAAGCTTGGTTTTGACCGAGAATCTCAGTGGACTCCAGTTGGGGACTTATCCGGCGGCGAAAAAAGACGTCTGCAACTCACTCGATTATTAATGGATAGTCCAAATGTTTTACTACTCGATGAACCAACCAATGATTTTGATATAGAAATTCTTACCGAATTGGAAGACTTGCTGGATAGTTTTGCAGGAACTTTATTAGTAATTTCGCACGATCGATATTTTTTAGAGAGAACCTGCGATCAAATCGTTGGATTATTAGGTGATGGCAAAGTTACAGATTTGCCAAGAGGCATAGATCAATATTTAGAAAAACGCGCTGTCCAGATCGAAGCTTCTTTGCCCAAAACTAATAATGAGAAGAAGATTTCGACCGCGGCCGAAGAGCGTCAAAATAAAAAAGATCTGATTCGCATAGAACGTCAAATGGAGAAATTAGATGAAGAGATTAAAGAATTGGAACGTGCGCAAGAGGCAGCAGCATTTGATGCCGAAGCTTTATTAAAAGCAACTGCGGCATTAAAAGCGGCACAAGTAAAACGAGAAGCCCTTGAGGAAGAGTGGTTAAGTAAATGCGTCTAGATCTAATTGCATTTCTAACTGCCACCTTGATTGCATTTCAAGCTAGAGTTAACGGAGAACTCTCTCATTTATTAGGTAATCCAATCCAAGCTGCGACGGTATCTTTTGGTTCTGGCCTCATCGTGATCTCAGTAATCGCAATTTTTAATAAAGGGATGCGCCAAGGCTTAGTCGGAATCAGAAAAGGTATTTCTGGTGGCGGGCTAAAGCGCTGGAACCTATTTGCCGGAATGCTCGGCGGGATTTTTGTGGCAATCCAAACAAATACCGTCACTGTTATCGGGGTCGCGGTTTATTCGGTGGCTTCAATCTCTGGACAGACGGCGTCATCGTTAATTGTGGATGCGCTTGGATTAGCAGGAGGCGAGCGAAAAGTCATTACTTTTCGCCGTATTTTCGCTTCATTAATCACAGTGTTAGCCGTTCTAGTTTCTGTGTGGGATCGCATAGAGGCCAATGATTTATCACTTTTTCCAGTGGCATTAGCTGGATTTGCCGGTGCGATTGTTGGAATTCAACGTGCGCTAAACGGGAAAATAAATATTTATTCTGGCCAACATTGGACCACTTCACTTCTTAATTTCATTATGGGTACCACTTTTTTAATTTTATTAACTGCAATTTTGATACCTGCCGGCAGATATGAATTACAACCACTGCCGGCAACACCCTGGTGGATTTACACCGGCGGAGTGCTGGGAGTTATTTACATTGCTTATTCTGCAAGCATTGTTCAACAGTTAGGCGTGCTCGCCTCTACATTGTTGAGTGTTGGCGGAAATTTATTTGGTGCGCTACTTATTGACTGGCTATTCCCAGTTGCAGGAGTAAGGGTAAGTATCTGGTTGATATCTGGAATTTGTTTATCGTTCTTGGGTGTTATCGTCGGTGGCGTAAGTAGCCAGCAACAGAAGAGATAATTGAAGCAGTTATAAAGAATGCCGCAATTGCATAACTAGAACTCTTTACCCAAGGAATTGATGCAGAGTAATAACCAGCTAAAGTGATCAAGACTGCCCACGATAAAGCCCCAAATGCATTTGCGGTCAAGAAAGAGTAGTAACGCATTTTAGAAGCACCTGCGATTGGCGGAACGAAAGTTCTAATCCAGGGAAAGTATCGCGCTGCAACGACTGCCCACCAACCAGAGCGATCATAAAATTTCTCTGCACGAATAATCATCCGTTGTAACTTAGGTGAATTCTTCCTATCAATATAGGGACGACCATATTTTCGCCCAATTACATATCCAGTTTGGTCACCAATAAATGCTCCTAGAAAAACCACCAAACAAAGAAGCGAAATATCGATTGATGAATTGGCCGCTGCCACTAACCCTGCGCTAAATAAGAGCGAGTCGCCAGGCAGGAAAAAGCCCAACATAATGCCGTTTTCTACATACATCACGGTAAATGCGATTAAGTAGAAGATGAAAGGGGCAAGCTCAATTAGCTGTGAATCAAAAGAAGCTTGGACCATTATTTAGCAGCACCTTTTACCGCCGCCGCTACCTTCTTAGCCACTTCAGGATCAAAGACGCTTGGGATGATGAAGTTTGCATTTAATTGTGATGGCGCAACACATGATGCAATGGCATCAGCCGCCGCTACTAATAGTTGATCTGTAATTTTACTGGCATTTGCATCTAACAAGCCACGGAAAATTCCAGGAAAAGCTAAAACATTATTAATCTGATTGGGATGATCGCTTCGACCAGTTGCGACTACTGCTGCATATTTACGGGCAATAGTTGGATCAATTTCTGGGTCTGGATTTGCAAGCGCAAAGACAATCGAATTTATCGCCATTGACTTAATATCATCTTCATTTAAAATATTGGCTGCACTTACACCGATAAATACATCGGCCCCTTTAATTGCTTCACGCAAATCACCTTTGAACCCGTGGTTATCTATCCCAGGAATTTCGGCAATGCCTTCGCGGTGGAAAGCTAAAACATTTTGCCCACCACTAACGCTTAATAATTTAGCAATTGCAGTTCCGGCAGCGCCTGCGCCACTGATTACAATTTTTACTTGGCCAAGTTCTTTTCTTACTAATTTCAGCGCATTCTTAAGTGCGGCTAAAACTACAATCGCAGTACCGTGCTGATCATCATGAAACACGGGGATATCTAATAGTTCACGTAATTTCGCTTCGATTTCAAAACAACGCGGAGCCGAAATATCTTCTAAATTAATTCCACCGTATACCGGTGCAATTAATTGAACAGTTCTAACAATTTCATCAACATCTTGGCTATCGATGCAAACTGGCCAAGCATCTACATCTGCAAATCTCTTAAATAGCGCTGCTTTACCTTCCATAACTGGCAAAGCTGCAGCAGGACCGATATTGCCAAGGCCTAAAACAGCAGAGCCATCCGTTACAACTGCAACGGTATTTCGCTTAATTGTTAAGCGACGGGCATCGGCCGGATCAGCGGCAATAGCTTGAGAGATCCGCGCTACGCCAGGGGTATATGCGCGCGATAAATCATCACGGGTCTTTAGTGGCACTTTCGGTGTGACTTCAATTTTTCCACCTAAATGCAATAAGAAAGTTCGGTCGCTTACTTTGCGAACTTTAAGTCCAGGTGTTTTTTCAATTTCTACGCAAATATCTTGCGCATGAGTCACATCGATGGTGTCACAAGTTATATCTACGACCACTAATTCAAGTGATGATTCGGCAACGTCTAACGCAGTGATAGTGGCGCCGGCATTAGTGATTGCAGTTGTTGCTTGTGCTACCGGTTGTCTTTCAGGTGCGCCTTCAACTCGAATTGTAATTCCATAACCAGGACTGGTTGATGACATCAAACTACTCCGTAAAGTCGATCACCTGCATCGCCCAAACCAGGAACGATGTAACCATGTTCATTTAATTTCTCATCTACCGCACCAGTTACAAGGTGCACATTTGTGTTTGGGAATGCATCGCCAACTGCTTTAATTCCTTCAGGTGAAGAGATAATGCAGATTGCAATAATGTCGGTTGCGCCTAAATCCAGTAGATATTGGATGGCAGCAATTAACGTCCCACCAGTTGCCAACATCGGATCAAGAATAAAACATTGGCGACCTTTTAAATCTTTTGGAAGTCTATTTGCATATGTCGATGCTTGTAATGTGACTTCATCGCGAACCATTCCCAAGAAGCCAATTTCAGAATTTGGCATTAACTTAACCATGCCTTCGAGCATGCCAAGACCAGCGCGCAAAATAGGTACAACTACTGGAGTTGGTTTGGACATGGCAACGCCAGTCATCGGAGAGACTGGAGTCTTAATTTGCTTTGGTTCAACTTTAACTTCTCTAGTTGCTTCGTAAGAAAGGAGCGTTACCAACTCTTCGACTAGGTGGCGAAATGTCGGCGAATCCGTTTTCTCATCGCGCAGCACCGTCAATTTATGGGCAATCAGGGGATGGTCAGCAACGTGAACTTTCATAATGCCTACCTTACAGGGCTTTCAAATACTAAGAAGTAGTGCAAAACTTGTCGTAAGCAGATTTCTTTTAGCGAACTATTAGAAAGGCAGTGACAATGAACTCAGATGTTGATTTCGCGGTTGCTGCTTGGCATGAGAGCGGAACTTGGAATTTAGAGATCCTGCCAGACCCTTACAACTTGGGTTCGGTGATTAAAGAGCTTCAGAGCCATCAAACAAATGGCGGCGCACTTGCTTTAATTGCAATTGATGAAGAATTTTTTATATTAGTCCGTGTTCTAGGTACGCATATCAGTTTATTTATCAGCGATGTAACTTGCGCTTTAGATTATGAAGTAGCTAGCGAATTTCTAGAGATTGCAGATCTACCTTCACCTGAAGATGATGATGAACCACTTCCTGGTGGTCATATGGACATCATTTCCGATTTGGGAATGGGCCACATGGAGCTAGAAGCGTTATGCGACGACACAGAGTTATTCCCAGATGAACAATTAGAAGCTATCGCAAAGAGGTTAGGTTTTTCAGAAGAGTTTGTTGAGCTCTTAGAGTTATGAAATATGAAGAAGCGATGGCGAAAGCCATCGAATTAGCGCGCGCTGCTGCATCAGCAAGTGGAGATGTTCCGGTCGGCGCAATTATTTTGAATCAAAGTGGCGAAGTTGTTTCTACTGGTGCAAATCAAAGAGAGTTATCACATAATCCAGTTGCGCACGCAGAGATTATTGCAATTCAAAAAGCAGCTAGCGCTATTGGAAATTGGCGTTTAGATGGTTGTACTTTAATAGTGACGCTTGAACCATGTGCAATGTGTGCAGGTGCAATCGCTCAAGCCCGAATCTCTCGATTAGTTTTTGGCGCATGGGACGAGAAAGCCGGAGCGGTTGGTTCGAAATGGGATTTACTCAGAGATCCTCGTCAATTGCATAAACCCGAGGTAGTTTCAGGTGTTTTAGCTAATGAATGCGCAACGTTGCTAGCAGAGTTCTTTGAAGAAAAACGTTAGTGCAAGAGTTCGTAATTCGGATTGAGAATTGTAAGTAAACCGTCTACCTCACCGACCATACCTTCAGCGCGCAACTGTGCGCCGACATCTAAGCCAGCCAACGAGCGACGACCTAAGAATTGCAGGGTTATTCCTCCGGTTTCGTCCCACATCTCTACCTCTAGCATCGGAGCTTGATTAGTAGGAGAGGTGCGAATTGCAGTTACGCGACCCTGAACCTGTGCACGTTTACGCCAAACCACCTCGCCAATTTTTATAACCTTCTCGGAGTAATGGCCTACGGGTTCAAAATTTGCCGGTGGCACCATTCGCTTCGTTGGCTCAATTGTCTGTTCCATTGCGGCCTTTGGTTCTTCGTCATGTGAACCGTGAATATTAAATGGACCCTCTTCTAGC
>VEQG01000022.1 GCA_018883345.1 Candidatus Nanopelagicaceae bacterium | reverse complement strand
TCGCGCTGAACTCCCCCAGGGCAGGAATGCAGCAAGGGTAGGTGTGCTCTGGCGGGTGTGCGGAGGGTCCCTTTTATAAAAACGACTTATAAGAGGACAAGTAGTTATTGAGATGAGATGAGGATTTTCTAATGTCACTTGCTTTATATCGCAAGTATCGCCCATCTACATTCTCCGAAGTGGTCGGCCAAGAACAAGTAACCGAACCTTTAATGAATGCGCTTACTAATGATCGTATTCATCATGCATATTTATTTTCAGGTCCACGCGGTTGCGGTAAGACATCTAGCGCTCGCATCATGGCGCGCAGTCTTAATTGCGAAAAAGGCCCAACCCCAAACCCATGTGGTGAATGCCAATCTTGCAAGGATTTAGTAGCAAATGGCCCAGGTTCATTGGATGTTATTGAACTAGATGCAGCTACACATGGATTAGTAGATGATGCCCGCGACTTACGCGATAAAGCATTCTTCGCACCAGTTAATTCACGCTACAAGATTTACATAATTGACGAAGCACATCAGCTAGGACCGGGTGCAGCTAATGCGCTACTTAAAGTCGTCGAAGAGCCGCCTCCACATGTTATTTTTATTTTTGCAACTACTGAACCAGATAAGTTAATTGCCACAATTCGTTCGCGTACTCATCATTATCCATTTCGATTAGTGCCACCCGGAGTAATTGGAACGTTATTAGAAAAAATATGCAATGCCGAAGGTGTAAAAGTTGCTAAAGGTGTAATTCCGCTAGTGGTTCGGGCATCTGGTGGTTCTGTCCGTGATGCGCTCTCGGTTCTGGGTCAGCTACTCGCGGGTGCAGGCAAAGAAGGCGTTTCATATGAAATCGCAATTCAATTATTAGGTTTTACTGATGGTGCGTTACTTGATGATGCAATTGATGCGCTTGCTGCGCGAGATGGCGCAACTTTGTTTACAACAGTTGATCGGGTAATCGAAAGCGGTCATGATCCACGTAGATTCGCATCTGATTTATTAGAACGTTTACGCGATTTGATGATTGTTGATGCACTCGGCGAAACTAATCCAGCTGCAATCTTGCGCGAAATTCCAGATGATCAATTGGAACGTATGCGTGCACAGGCAAAGCACATCGGTAGCGCAGGTTTATCGCGCTCTGCAGATATTGCTGCAGAAGGTTTAACTCAGATGCGCGGTGCGACTGCGCCACGATTAATGCTGGAATTGATCTGCGCACGCATGCTTCTGCCAATTGGCGATACAACTGAATCAGGCATGCTCGCGCGTATTGAACGTTTAGAGCGCTACGAGTCGATTTCTCCTACTGCTAGTGCCCCCGCCAAAACTCAAGATAAAAAGGTGGCAGAGGTTCCGCAAAAAGCTGCGAACGTCGAAGCGAAGTCGGTTGAACCTGAAGTTAAGAAGGACAAACCATCAAACCATTCATTTGATGTCGCTGGGTTGCGTCGCCTTTGGCCAGATGTAATCGAAGATGTTAAGAAGAAGCGTCGTTTAACTTGGTCGCTACTTAGCGCAAGCGCACAGATCATTGCAGTGGATGATAAGTTAATTACTATCGGCATTGTTAACGCAGGTGCACGTGATTCATTTCTGCGTTCTAACTCAGATGAAATCTTACGTCAATCATTTATCGATGTAGTTGGTGTTGATCGAAAGATTGAAGCAATTATTGATCCATCAGTAGAAGGAACTCCACAATCAAAATCTGCGCCAACTAAAGGTGAATCGCTAGATGATCCGCAAGCGCCATCAGGTTTATCACTACTTGCATCCGAACTTGGTGCTGAGGTAATCAAAGTAGAAGAGCACGAGTAATGTACGAAGGCGCGATACAAGATTTAATTGATGCACTTGGACGTTTACCTGGTATTGGTCCAAAGAGTGCACAACGCATCGCATTTCATATCTTGCAGACTGATTCTGAAGTTGCAGCAGATTTAGTGGAAGCAATTCGTACGGTGCGCGAACGAGTTAAATTCTGCGAAGAATGCGGCAATGTCTCTGAAGATATTAAGTGCAAGATCTGTATGGATCCACGACGCGACGCTTCACATATCTGTGTTGTTGAAGAATCTAAAGATGTAAATGCCATCGAACGTACTCGCGAATTTCGCGGCAAGTATCACGTGCTTGGCGGAGCGATCTCGCCAATCGATGGCATTGGCCCAGAACAACTTCGGGTTCGCGAATTAATGGCGCGACTTTCAGATTCAAATATCCAAGAAGTCATCTTGGCGACCGATCCAAACCTCGAAGGTGAAGCGACCGCCACCTATCTAGCTCGAATGATTAAGCCGATGGGTATAAAGGTAAGTCGATTGGCTTCGGGCCTTCCAGTTGGCGGAGACCTTGAATACGCCGATGAAGTTACCCTTGGACGTGCATTCGAGGGGCGCAGAGCTCTCGATTAGCCATTTATCTCATTATTTGACACGCTACGCTGTATCAACATTTGAGATTTTCCCAAAGTAAGGTGCAAGCCCGCTAGCTAAGCGGTGAAACTTCTCCCATGAGGTTGTTATGGGATTAATAGTGCAAAAGTATGGCGGCTCATCGGTCGCTGATGCGGAGTCGATGAAGCGCGTTGCTAGCCGCATCGTCGCCACCAAGAAGGCCGGCAATCAGGTCGTCGTAGTCGTATCTGCCATGGGCGATACCACCGATGAACTCATCGATTTAGCCAACCAGATCACGCCAATTCCAGAAGGTCGCGAATTGGATATGTTGCTAACTGCAGGAGAGCGAATTTCAATGGCGCTACTTGCAATGGCAATTAAGAATCTTGGTCATGAAGCGCTTTCATTTACTGGCTCACAAGCTGGCGTGATAACAACAAGTGCACATGGTCGCGCTCGCATCATTGACGTAACCCCTTCAAGAATTCGCGAAGCGCTAGATGAAGGCGCAATTGCAATCGTGGCTGGTTTCCAAGGAATCAGTCAAGATACAAAAGATGTAACCACACTTGGTCGCGGAGGTTCAGATACCACTGCAGTTGCATTAGCTGCAGCGCTAGATGCAGATGTCTGTGAAATTTACACAGATGTCGACGGTGTCTTCTCTGCAGATCCACGAGTTGTGCCAGCAGCGCGCAAATTAAAGACTGTTACATATGAAGAGATGTTGGAACTTGCAGCAGCAGGAGCCAAAGTTCTTCACTTACGTTGCGTTGAATATGCGCGACGTTTTGATTTACCAATTCACGTACGTTCAAGTTTTTCAAATCATGAAGGAACCTGGGTAGTTAAGGACCACCCTGAAGGAGAAGACATGGAGCAAGCAATCATCTCTGGCATCGCCCACGATAAGAGCGAAGCAAAGATCACGGTAGTTGGAGTGCCAGATCGAACTGGCGTTGCTGCGCGCATCTTCCAAGCAGTCGCAGATGCAGATATCAACATCGACATGATCGTACAAAATGTCTCTGCAGCAGCAACAGGGCTAACTGATATCTCATTCACTCTGCCAAAGACCGAAGGGCAGAATGCCACTTCAATTTTGCAGAAACTTCAAGGTGAAATTGGTTTTCAATCAATTCAATACGATGATCAAATCGGCAAATTATCATTGATTGGCGCTGGTATGCGCTCACATCCAGGCGTAACCGCAACCTTCTTTGCCGCGATGTCAGAAGCTGGCGTAAATATCGAAATGATTTCAACCTCTGAAATTAGAATTTCAATTGTTTGCCGCGCAACCGATTTAGATAATGCAGTTCGTGCAGCACACACCGCTTTTGAATTAGATGCAGATGGCGAAGCAGTTGTATACGGAGGAACCGGTCGATGAGTAAATTACCTTCACTTGCAGTAGTTGGCGCAACCGGTGCAGTTGGCACCGTGATGCTAGACATCCTGACCAAGCGACCAAATGTTTACGGAGAAATTCGTTTGATTGCATCTGCACGTTCAGCCGGCAAGAAATTAATGTGTCGCGGCGAAGAGCTCACAGTAGTGGCGCTTTCACCAGAAGCATTTGATGGAATTGATATTGCAATGTTCGATGTGCCAGATGAGATTAGTGCCGAATGGGGTCCAATCGCTGCCGCTCGTGGCGCAGTAGTTGTAGATAACTCTGGTGCATTCCGTATGGATAAAGAGGTGCCACTTGTAGTTCCAGAAGTTAACCCAGAGAAAACAAAGGAACGTCCAAAGGGAATTATCTCGAATCCAAATTGCACAACTCTTTCAATGATTGTGGCAATGGGTGCGCTTAATCGTGAATTTGGATTAAAAGAATTAGTAGTCTCTTCATATCAAGCTGCATCAGGTGCTGGCCAGCCTGGTATTGATGCGCTTCATGCACAAATTAAAGAAGTTGCCGGTAAAGGCCTTGGTGATGTTGCAGGAGATGTTCGTGCAGCTGTTACCGATCTAGGACCATTCCCAGCACCGCTTGCACTAAATGTGGTTCCATGGGCGGGATCATTAAAAGAAGAGGGATATACCTCTGAAGAGTTAAAGGTTCGCAATGAATCTCGCAAGATTCTGGGAATGCCGGAGCTAAAAGTTTCAGCTACCTGCGTGCGCGTGCCAGTAATTACCACTCACTCGCTAACAGTTCATGCCACCTTTGAAAAAGAAGTTTCACGTCAGGCAGCGCAAGATGTATTAAAGAACGCTGCGGGTGTTGAACTATTGGATGATCCGGAGAATAAGAAGTTTCCAACTCCTGCAGATGTAGTCGGTACTGATCCGACTTGGGTAGGTCGCGTACGTCAATCAATTGATGACAAACACTCAATTGACCTTTTCCTTTGTGGCGATAACCTTCGCAAAGGCGCTGCGCTAAATACAGCACAGATTGCAGAATTGGTAGCAAAGGAATTTACTAAATGACTTCAGATGTAAGCCTTAAAGGAAAGCTACAGAGCGATTTAAATGGTGCGATCAAATCTCGTAACACGGTAGTCGCCGAAACCATCCGTATGGTGCTATCTGCAATCACCAACGAAGAGGTAGCAGGTAAAGAAAAACGCGAACTATCCGATGCCGAGGTAATTACAGTTCTAACTCGCGAAGCAAAGAAGCGCCGTGAAGCAGCAGAAGCTTTCGAAAATGGCGGTCGCGCTGATCGCGCGGCAGCAGAGCGCGCCGAAGGTGAAGTAATTGCAAGTTATCTACCTGAGCAATTAACAGAAGATGACATCAAGAAATTAATTGCAGAGACAATCGCGGCTGTTGGTGCCGCAGGTCCATCTGACATGGGCAAAGTAATGGGATCTTTAAAAGCAAAAGTTGCCGGAAAAGCTGATGGAGCACTGGTTTCATCATTAGTTAAGGAAGCGCTAAACAAATGACAGACCGAATCAAATATGAATATGTAACAGTGCCACTTTTAACTCATGCAACAAAACAAATTCTTGATACTTGGGGTTCTGAAGGTTGGGAACTTGTGCAAGTGGTACCCGCGCCTGGTGGCGGAGATTCGCTTGTTGCTTACATGAAACGAGAGGTTAAGTAATGGCTGACGTACGCGCGAAATTAGCAGAGAAAGGTTTAACTCTGCCGGTTGCCGCTAAACCAGTTGCCGCTTATGTACCTGCGGTAAAGACCGGCAAAATTGTTTTCACAGCCGGCCAATTGCCTTTAGTAAATGGTGAAATGGCAAAAACTGGAAAAGTTGGCGCCGATGTAACTGTCGAAGAAGCAAAGCAGTTAGCTGAGATCTGCGCACTTAATGCGCTTGCGGCTGTGGAATTAGTCGCGCCAGTTGATTCAATCGTTCAAGTGGTTCGCATCGTTTGTTACGTAAATGGTGCGCCAGGTTTTGTTTCACAACCACAGGTTGCAAATGGTGCTTCAGAGTTATTTATGCATATCTTTGGTGAAGCCGGAATTGCAGCTCGTAGCGCACTTGGCGTTGCAGAACTACCGCTTAATTCGCCGGTAGAAGTTGAGCTAACTGTCGAAGTCCTAGCCTAACGACTTCATAAATCTGTGCGGTGTTCCGCACTAAGTTCTGAAAGAAGTTATCTGTCTATTTAGAACGCTTAGATAAACGATCTAAGTCAGTAATTAATACTGCGCGACCATCTAGCTTTAGCCAACCACGCCCCGCGAAATCAGCTAAGGCTTTGTTAACGGTTTCGCGAGATGCGCCAACTAATTGCGCTAGCTCTTCTTGAGTTAGATCGTGGTGGACAAAAAGACCTTCCTCTGTCTTTTTGCCGAAACGCTCTCCCAAATCAAGAAGTGCTTTTGCAACACGGCCAGGTACATCAGAGAAAACTAAATCGCCGACTGCTTCATTTGTGCGGCGTAAACGTTGAGCTAAACGTCCAAGTAAGTTAAGCGCAACTTCTGGATGATCCTTTAACCATGGAATTAATTTGTCATGGCCAAGTGAGAGTAATTTTGAGTCAGTTACAGCTGTTGCAGTCGAGGTACGTGGTCCTGGATCAAAAAGTGAAAGCTCTCCGAACATTTCACCAGGTCCAAGAATTGAGAGAAGATTTTCGCGGCCGTCGCCAGATGAGGTGCCAAGCTTTAACTTGCCTTCAACTACGACATAAACCTGATCGCCAGCATCGCCTTCAGCGAAAAGCACTCCGCCTCGGTTGATCTTGACTGGTGTCATTGCGCTGCGTAAAGAAGCAGCTGCGGCATCATCAAGAGCAGTAAAAAGAGGCGCTTGTCTTACTACATCGTCTTCATTGCTCATTTCTTTATCTTAACTGGTCGGGTGCTTAAGTGAAAAATCGGCGATACTTTACGCATATGTCCGGGGACGCTAAAGCGATATTCAAGATTCTCTCGAAAACCTATCCCCATGCAACCTGCGAATTAGATTTTAAGAATCCATTACAACTTGTAGTGGCATCAGTGCTCTCCGCGCAATGTACAGATAAGAGAGTCAATCAAGTTACTCCACATCTTTTTAAGAAGTATAAAACCGCACGAGCTTATGGAAATGCCAATATTCATCAGTTGGAAGATGAAATTAGATCTATCGGACTTTTCCGTGCCAAGGCGCGCAACATCAAAGCTTTAGGAATAATGATTGATTCTGAGTACAACGGAAAAGTTCCAGATACCTTAGAAGAATTAGTTAAGCTGCCAGGAGTTGGGCGCAAAACTGCCAATGTAGTTCTAGGACATGCATTTGATGTTCCAGGTATAACTGTGGATACACATTTTGGTCGCTTATCTCGTAGATTCGGTTGGACTACCTCAAATGATCCGGTGAAGATCGAACATGAAGTAGGAGCGCTATTTCCAAAGAAGAATTGGGTAGATCTTTCGCAGCGGATGGTCTGGCATGGTCGTCGCATTTGTCATTCCAGAAAACCAGCGTGTGGCGCTTGTCCGTTGGCTTTTGAATGTCCATCATTCGGTATCGGAGAAATTGATACTGAGAAAGCAAAGAAGTTGGTGAAGCGCGATGAAGATTTTCGCTAGTCTCTTAATTGCATCTCTAACACTTGCTGGTTGTGCAAATAAAGACCCAAATGCGCTACCAAACGATGGAATAGTAAAAGAATGCTCTGAAATCAAAGTTGCAAAGCAAGTCAAAACTGGAATTGAATTGGAATGTCTAGGTACTGGCAAGCAAACATTGCTTCAATCTTCGCTTCGCGGTCCGATGTTGATTAATGTTTATGGTTCATGGTGTTGGCCTTGTCGACAAGAAATTCCATATTTCCGTGAATTTTACGAAAAGTATCAAAATCAAGTTGGTCTAGTTGGAATTGCGGTAGAAGAGGTAAAGAAGTCAGATACCACTGAATTCATAAAGAGCATGGGAATCAAATGGCCATCACTTTATGATCCAGATGGGCGTACCAGATTGAATCTAGGAATGGGCGTACCAGTAACTCTCTTCGTAGATGCCAAAGGAAAAGTAGTTGGAAAAATTGTTGGCGCAGTCAAAGACACTAAGACTCTGGTTGAAGAGAGCAATAAGTATTTAAAGCTTAATCTTCAGTAGCAGTAGCTAATCCATCTTTAATTAGGTTCATAACATTTGGATCTGCAAGCGTTGTTGAATCACCGACCGCGCGATTTTCTGCCACATCACGCAACAATCGACGCATAATTTTGCCACTTCTAGTCTTTGGCAATTCATTGACCACCAGAATCTGACGTGGGCGAGCAATTGCCCCAATTTCTTTAACAACGTGTGCTTTTAGCGCAGAAATTAACGCTTCACCTTTTGTATGGTCGATACCGCCGCGCAGAATTACGAATGCCACGATAGCTTGCCCGGTAGTTGCATCGTTGGCGCCAACCACTGCAGCTTCGGCAACTTCTTCGTGTGAAACAAGCGCTGATTCAACTTCGGTCGTTGAAATTCGATGTCCCGAAACATTCATTACATCATCGACGCGACCTAATAACCAGTACGCACCATCAGAATCCAATTTCGCGCCATCACCTGCAAAGTAAATTCCTTCATACTTTGACCAGTAAGTTTCTTTATAACGTTCAGGCTCACCCCAAACTCCGCGAAGCATTGAAGGCCAAGGTTTATCTAAAATTAAATAACCACCGTGGCCTTTACCCACCTCATGCGCAGAATCGTCAACAACTTTTGCACTGATTCCTGGCAGCGGGCGCATTGCCGAACCTGGTTTAGTTGCCGTTACACCTGGCAATGGTGAAATCATGATTGCACCAGTTTCGGTCTGCCACCAAGTATCAACAATCGGGCAACGATTACCCCCGATAACTTCGCGGTACCACATCCAAGCTTCTGGATTAATAGGTTCACCAACAGATCCGAGCAATCTCAAAGATTTCAGATTAAATTTATTTGGAAACTCATCGCCCCATTTCATCCAAGTTCGGATGAGAGTTGGCGCGGTGTAAAGAATAGTAACTTTATATTTTTCAATAATTTCGAACATGCGACCTTTATGCGGAGTATCAGGAGTTCCTTCATACATAACTTGGGTCGCACCATTAATTAATGGGCCATAAACCACATATGAATGGCCGGTAATCCAGCCAACATCTGCAGTGCACCAATAAATATCGCTTTCTGGCTTTAGATCAAATACTGCGCGATGGGTATATGAGGCTTGAGTTAAATAACCGCCAGTAGTGTGGAAAATTCCCTTTGGTTTCGCGGTAGTACCACTGGTGTAGAGAATAAAGAGTGGATGTTCTGAATCAAAACTCTCTGCAATATGTTCTTCTGGTTGGCGATCAACAATTTCATGCCACCAAATATCGCGGTCGCTCCATGCAACTTCTTGCCCAGTTCTTTTTACAACTAAAACGTTTTTTACGTTGTGCTCTCCGCTTAACGCTTCATCAACTGCGGGTTTTAATGCAAAAGCTGCACCCTTTCGATATCCACCATCAGCAGTAATAACCAATCGGGCATCCGCATCATTAATTCTAGAAATTAGAGCTTCTGCACTAAAACCACCAAAAACAACGGAATGTGCTGCGCCAACTCGGGCGCAAGCAAGCATGGCAACTGCGGCTTCTGGAATCATCGGCATATAAATTGCAACGCGATCTCCAGCTTTAATTCCAATTTCAGTTAAAGCATTCGCAGCTTTCTTAACATCTTTCAATAATTCTGCATAAGTGATGGTGCGAGTATCACCAGGTTCGCCTTCAAAATAAAATGCCACCCGATCTCCGCGGCCTTCATCAATATGTCGATCCAAGCAATTAACGGATGCATTTAATTTTCCATCAACAAACCATTTTGAAAATGGCACTTGCCAATCCAGAACTGTGTGCCAACGTTTATCCCACTTAAGATATTCAGCTTTAGATTCCCAGAAACCAATTCGATCTGCATCTGCAAGCGCATACTCTGCTTCCTTGATATTTGCTTGCGCCGCAAATTCAGCTGTGGGCGAGAAGGTGCGATCTTCGCTTAGGAGATTCTCTACTTGATCCTGTGACATGAGATATGAGATTACTAGTCGCTGATATCCACAGCAATGAATTTCTTTAAGAATTTAGCAATTAATAACGGCGAAGATAGCGGCATATATAAACCATGGAGATAGAAAGGTAGAAAATGCTCGCTTCATTTATTGCGCTACTGATGAAGTTCTTCTCATCAGCGTCAAACGTCAAGCTGCTGATGGCGGCGCTAGCCAAGTTATCGGCAGCGCTGGCCTAAATCAGCATAAATCGCCGCTTTCTGGCTCCGCGCCAGGGGCGGCGATTTTAATTTGAGGGGCCAAGATGGTTGGATTAGCCGTAAGCCTCCAGTCGACTCAAAGGCGCGTTCGGCAGAGAATTACGAATCTACCGAGGAGCAAAAATGGCTATTGCAACCCCTGAAATTTATGCAGAGATGCTTGATCGCGCTAAGAAGGGCGCATTCGCATATCCAGCAATTAACGTCTCATCATCACAAACTCTAATCGCAGCGCTACGTGGCTTCGCAGAGGCAGAGTCAGATGGAATCATTCAATTTTCTTGGGGCGGAGCAGAATATGCATCAGGTTCCACAGTTAAGAATGCAGTAGATGGCGCAGTTGCACTTGCAGAGTTTGCACATGTTGCAGCGAAGAATTACAACGTAAATATCGCGCTTCACACAGACCATTGCCCAGTAGAAAAATTAGACACATTCATGCGTCCACTTCTTGCTGTTGGTGCAGAACGTATTAAGTCAGGACAGAAGCCATTATTTAACTCACATATGTGGGATGGCTCAGCTGTTGATATGAATGAAAACATGAAGATTGCAGACGAACTAATTGATAAGTGCGTTGCTGCAAAGACAATTCTTGAAATCGAAATCGGCGTTGTCGGTGGAGAAGAAGATGGCGTAGAAGCAAAGCACGATGCAAAGCTTTATTCGACTCCAGAAGATGCGCTGCACACCATCAAAACTCTTGGCTCCGGCGAACGTGGTCGCTACATGGTGGCAGCAACTTTCGGAAACGTTCATGGTGTTTATAAGCCAGGCAACGTGGTGCTACAACCAAAAATTCTTGCTACTTTGCAAGAAGCAGTTGCTAAGCAACTTGGCCTCGCAGCCGGTGCAAAGCCAATGGATCTTGTTTTCCATGGCGGTTCGGGCTCACTTCTTTCAGAAATTCGTGAAGCGCTTGATTACGGTGTAATAAAGATGAATATCGATACTGATACGCAGTACGCATTTACACGTCCAGTTGTAGATCACATGCTCAAGAACTACGACGGCGTACTAAAGATCGATGGCGAAGTCGGAAATAAGAAGACTTACGACCCACGTGCATGGGGCAAGTCAGCTGAAGCTGGCATGGCAGCGCGCGTTGTTCATGCTTGCGAAGATCTTCGCTCAACCGGAACTTCATTAAAGAAGTAAGTTCCTGTGCCAGCGCTAGTTCTACTTGGAGCCCAATGGGGCGATGAAGGAAAAGGCAAAGCAACCGATCTACTTGGCGATCGAGTTGATTACGTTGTTCGCTACCAAGGCGGAAATAATGCTGGCCATACCGTTGTAATTGGTGATCAGAAATATGCGTTGCACTTATTACCATCTGGAATTCTCTCTTCTAATTGCGTTCCAGTAATTGGTAATGGTGTAGTTATTGACCCAGCAGTTTTGTTAGAAGAAATCAAAGGCCTAAATGAACGTGGCATTGATACTTCTAAGTTAACAATTTCGCTCAATGCGCATTTAATTACGCCATATCACCGCACTATCGATAAAGTCACAGAGCGCTTCCTAGGTAAGGCAAAGATTGGTACAACTGGACGTGGAATTGGTCCGGCGTATGCTGACAAAATAAATCGAATCGGAATCCGTGTTCAAGATTTATTTGATCCTTCAATTTTGCGCCAGAAGCTAGAAGCTGCCCTTCGCGATAAGAACCAAGTTTTAGTTAAAGTTTTTAATCGCAACAATATTAATGTCGATGATGTACTTGCAGAATATTTAAATTATGCGGAGATTTTGCGACCATATGTGGCAGACACTGCGCTACTTTTAAATAAGGCTTTAGAAGCTGGCAAAACCGTGCTTCTAGAAGGTTCGCAAGGAACTTTGCTGGATGTAGATCACGGCACCTATCCATATGTGACATCTTCTAATCCAACATCAGGTGGTGCCTGCACCGGTTCTGGAATTGGCCCAACCAAAATTGATCGTGTAATCGGTATTTTGAAGGCTTACACCACTCGCGTTGGTAGCGGACCATTTCCGACAGAGCTTTTTGATGAGGACGGAGAAGCGCTTCGTCGTATCGGTGGCGAAGTTGGCGTGACTACAGGGCGTAATCGCCGTTGCGGTTGGTTTGATGCGCCAATTGCGCGATATGCAACTCGTGTAAATGGTTTAACTGACTTTTTCTTAACAAAACTGGATGTTCTAACTGGCTGGGAGAAAATTCCAGTTTGCGTTGCCTATGAAGTAGATGGCAAGCGCGTAGAAGAAGTTCCAGCTTCACAATCGGATTTCCATCATGCAAAACCGATTTATGAATATTTAGATGGTTGGAAAGAAGATATTTCGAATTGTAAGAAGTTTGAAGATCTGCCAATCAATGCGCAGAAGTATGTGCAATATCTAGAGAAGATAAGTGGCGCCCCAATGTCGGCAATCGGCGTTGGGCCTGGGCGTGACCAAACCATCGTCGTGAAGGAATTTATCTAACGATGAAGGTACTGCTGATAGGAAGCGGCGGGCGCGAACACGCACTAGCCACAGGACTATCAGCAGATAAATCTGTAACAGAACTTCATGTTGCACCTGGAAATCCAGGCATTAAAGAAATCGCAGTTTTACATCCAATCTCGATTTCAGATAACCAAGCAATTGTCGATTTAGCTAAATCATTGGCAGTTGATTTGGTAGTTATCGGCCCAGAAATGCCTTTAGTAAATGGCGTAGCGGATGTTTTGCGCGCGCAAGGAATTGCAGTTTTTGGCCCATCAAAGGCCGCTGCCCAACTAGAAGGTTCGAAACATTTTGCCAAAGGCGTGATGCGTGATGCCGGAGTTCCAACTGCAAAATCATTTACTTGTGAAAATCAAAAGGAAATTGAAAGAGCGCTAGATACTTTTGGTGCGCCATATGTAGTTAAAGACGATGGTTTAGCTGCAGGCAAAGGCGTAGTAGTAACTGAGGATCGAGAAATTGCATTGCAGCATGCACTTTCTTGCAAGCGCGTAGTTATCGAAGAGTATTTAAAGGGACCTGAAATTTCACTATTTGGCATTTCAGATGGCAAGAACATTTTGCCAATGCAACCTGCGCAAGATTTCAAACGAGCCTATGATCATGATGATGGACCAAACACTGGTGGTATGGGCGCTTATTCACCACTACCTTGGGCACCAACAAATATTGTTGAAGATACTTACACCCAAGTTCTAGCGCCAATGATTGCAGAGATGGCTGCCCGCGGCACACCATTTGTGGGATTACTTTATGCAGGTCTTGCCGTTACAGATCGCGGAATTAGAGTTATCGAATTTAATGCCCGCTTTGGTGATCCAGAAACACAAGTCTTAATTCCAAGGCTACGAACACCACTTGGCCAATTACTTTACAAGGCAGCCACCGGAAATTTAATTGATTCAACTTTGCAGTGGTCAGATGATTCAGCAGTAACCGTAGTTCTTGCAGCAAATGGATATCCTGCCGATGTTAAAAGTGGCGATGAAATTTCAAACTTAAATGCAGTTAATGGGGTAACTATTTTTCATGCCGGAACTAAAGATGATGGTGGGCTTAAATCGGCAGGTGGTCGGGTACTCACTGTTACGGGAGTCGGCTCTGATTTAACCGAAGCTCGCGATAAGGCTTACCGAACTGTCTCGCAGATTAAATTGGCAGGATCTTTCTATCGTAATGACATTGCCCTCAACGCGTCAGTAGCTGAGAAAGGCAACTGAATGACTACTAATAGGAGAGAATAAGTCAGTGAGCGTCTTAGCTAATCGATATGCATCTGTGGCCATGCGTCAGGTTTTCTCTGCAGAAGCGAAAATCGTTGCAGAACGAGAGCTTTGGCTAGCTGTTGCTCGCGCTCAGAAGAAGTTGGGCCATCCGATTACTGATGATCAACTTTCAGCTTACGAAAAGGTAAAACACGCGGTTCATTTAGATTCAATTGATGAGCGGGAAAAAGTCACCCGCCACGATGTAAAGGCGCGAATCGAAGAATTTAATTCGCTAGCTGGCCACGAAATAATTCATACCGGCATGACTAGCCGTGATTTAACTGAGAATATCGAAGCGCTACAGATTCGTTTGGGTCTAGAACTAGTTCGTGACAAAACAGTGGCTCTACTTGCGCGGCTTGGCGAAAAAGCTGCTCAGTACAGTAATCAACCAATCGCTGGTCGTTCGCATAATGTGCCTGCGCAAGTTACAACTCTTGGCAAACGCTTTGCGTCTAACGCAGAAGAGTTGTTATATGCATACGAACGATTAACCTCTCTTTTGGATCGATATCCGATGCGCGGACTCAAAGGACCAGTAGGCACTTCACAAGATTCTATAGATCTACTTGGTTCGTTTGAAAAGCATTCGAATTTAGAGAATGAAATTGCAAATCATTTGGGATTCAAACGAGTTCTAGATTCAACAGGTCAGGTTTATCCAAGATCGCTTGATTATGAAGTAGTCACAACATTAGTTCAGTTAGCAGCTGCTCCTTCTTCGCTAGCGACTTCGATTCGATTAATGGCCGGTGCAGAATTAGTCACTGAAGGTTTTAAAGAAGGTCAAGTTGGCAGCTCAGCAATGCCGCATAAGATGAATACTCGCTCTTGTGAAAGAGTTAATGGCTTAGCAGTCATTTTGCGCGGGTACAGTGCAATGGTTGGAGAACTTTCAGGCGATCAATGGAACGAAGGCGATGTTTCCTGTTCAGTGGTTCGTCGTGTTGCAATTGCAGATGCGTTCTATGCAATCGATGGTTTACTAGAAACCATGCTGACAGTGCTAAAAGAATTTGGCGCATTTCCGGCAGTTATTAATGCTGAATTAGAACGTTATTTGCCATTCTTAGCTACAACTAAAATTCTGATGGCGGCCGTGAAAGCTGGAGTTGGGCGCGAAGCAGCTCATGAAATTATTAAAGAACACGCAACAAAAGCGGCGCTAACTATGCGTGAAGGTCAAGTAAATAATCTGCTTGATGCGCTTGCCGATGATCCTCGGATTCCGCTTGATCGACAAGACTTAAAGGCGCTTATCAGCGATCCAATTGAATTTACTGGCGCTGCCCAGGAACAAGTTTCTCGTGTAGTCAAACGCATCGAAGCGATTACTACAAAACATTCTGATGCTGCAAAGTATCAATCCGGCTCTATTCGATGAGCGGATTTGGGCTAAGAGGCGCGCCTGCAGCGCCAGAAGTTGCAGGATGGACACATCTTCGAACCGGAAAAGTTCGTGATCTCTACACAAATGATAAAAATGAATTATTAATTGTGGCTTCTGATCGTATCAGCGCATTCGATTGGGTATTACCAACCGAAATTCCAAATAAAGGAAAACTACTTACTCAGATTTCTCTATTTTGGTTTGAACTGCTTTCAGATATTGTTCCAAATCATGTAATTTCAACTGATGTTCCAGCGACAGTTGTTGGACGTGCGGTTATTGCAAAACCACTTCAAATGTTTGCAATCGAATGCGTGGCGCGTGGATATCTAACCGGCAGCGGTTGGATTGAATATAAATCTAACCAAGAAGTCTGTGGCAATAAATTACCGGCCGGGCTAACTGATGGATCAAAATTACCAGAATCAATTTTCACTCCTGCGACAAAAGCTGAAATAGGCCATCACGATATCAATATTAATTTTGCGCAGGCAGCAGAGATTGTCGGAAAAGAAGATGCTACAGAATTAAAACGGTTAACTCTGGCGCTCTATGATCGCGCTAAAGAATATGCGGCCCTCAAAGATATTATTTTGGTCGATACCAAATTTGAATTTGGCAGAGATGCAAGCGGCACAATCACCCTTGGCGATGAAGCGCTCACCCCTGATTCTTCAAGATTCTGGGATCAGGATCGCACCTCCTTCGATAAGCAGTATTTACGAGATTATCTGGCGAACGTTTGGGATAAAGAAAGCGAACCACCTACTATTCCGCAAGAAATAGTGGAAAAAACGGCAGCTCGATATGAAGAGGCACTTTTCAGATTAACCGGTAAGAGGAGCTAAAAATGGCAAAGATCATCGTTGAAGTAATGTTGAAGCCGGAAATATTGGACCCACAAGGTCAAGCAGTCGCTTCTGCGCTACCTCGTTTAGGTTTCGACTTTGCCAAAAGTGTTCGCCAAGGAAAGCGTTTTGAAATTGAAGTCGATGGCGAACCGGCAATGGCAGATATTGAAAAAGCAGCTGAAGTGCTACTTTCAAATCCAGTTATTGAAAATTACACAGTGCGAGTTGAGAAATAATGCGTATTGGTGTCGTAACTTTTCCGGGATCATTAGATGATCGCGATGCGCAGCGCGCAGTCCGCGAAGCCGGTGGCGAAGCGGTTGCGTTATGGCATGGCGATTCATCAATTAATAATGTGGATGCAGTAGTTCTGCCAGGTGGATTTTCATACGGAGACTATTTACGATGTGGTGCAATCTCTCGTTTTGCGCCGGTAATGACTGAAGTCATCGAAAAGGCGAAAGCCGGATTGCCCGTTTTAGGAATTTGCAATGGCTTTCAAATTCTTTGTGAATCACATCTGCTGCCAGGAGCATTGACGCGAAATAAAGATTTGCACTTTATTTGTAAAGATCAAGAACTAGAAATTACAAACAATAAAACAGTTTGGACCAGTGACTATCAGGTTGGCCAACACATCACTATTCCACTTAAGAATGGCGAAGGTTCATTCCAATGTGATGATCAAACTTTAAGTATGTTGGAATCAGAGGGCCGGATTATCGCTAGGTATGTTGGTGAAAATCCAAATGGCTCCCGAAACTTGATTGCAGGAATTACTAATGAACGCGGAAATATTGTTGGATTAATGCCACACCCAGAACATGCGATCGAAGATTTGTGTGGACCTGGTAGTGATGGAATTAGATTCTTCACTTCGGTGCTGAAAGCGATGGTGAAGTAAATGTCGCTTGATACCGTAAAAAATGCGGCAAATACGCCTGAAAATAGCCAGCCATTTGCCGAGCTTGGTTTAAAGCCAGATGAATATCAGCGTATCCGAGATATTTTAAAGCGCCGTCCAACTTCATCTGAATTAGCAATGTATTCAGTGATGTGGTCCGAACATTGTTCTTATAAATCTTCCAAAGTACATTTAAAGCAATTTGGCGAAAAAGCTCCAAAATCGGATGCGCTATTAGTTGGTATTGGTGAGAATGCCGGTGTCGTTGATGTCGGTCAAGGTTATGCAGTAACTTTTAAAATCGAATCGCACAATCACCCATCTTTTGTTGAGCCTTATCAAGGAGCCGCAACTGGTGTCGGTGGAATTGTTCGTGACATTTTGACTATGGGTGCTCGTCCAGTTGCAGTTATGGATCCACTTAGATTTGGTCCTGCGGATGCGGCAGATACTCGACGAGTATTGCCTGGAATTGTCGCAGGTGTGGGTGGCTATGGAAATTGTTTGGGGCTACCAAATATCGGCGGCGAAGTTGTCTTTGATGAAACGTATATCGGCAATCCATTAGTGAATGCGCTCTGTGTCGGCGTGATGAAGCATGATCAAATTAAATTAGCTAAAGCATCAGGTGCTGGAAATTTAGTAGTGCTCTATGGCGCCAAGACCGGTGGCGATGGCATTGGCGGAGTTTCGGTTTTAGCATCAGAAACTTTCGGCGAAGAAGGACCAGCAAAGCGTCCATCCGTTCAAGTTGGCGATCCATTTGCCGAAAAAGTATTAATTGAATGTTCCTTAGAAATCTTCGCAGCGGATTTAGTGGTTGGTATTCAAGATCTAGGCGGTGCCGGCTTATCTTGCGCGACTTCAGAATTGGCTTCAGGTGGAACTGGTGGCATGAAAGTCGAATTAGATCGAGTGCCGCTTCGTGATCCTTCGCTTTCTCCAGAAGAGATTTTGATGTCAGAGTCACAAGAGCGTATGTGCGCAATTGTTGAGCCTAAAAACATCGATAAATTCATGGAAATCTGCCAGAAGTGGGATGTAACTGCGACGGTAATTGGAGAAGTTACAGATGGCGATCGTTTGATAATTACATGGCACGGCGAAGTAATTGTTGAGGTACCACCGCGCACTGTGGCACATGATGGTCCAGTTTATCAGCGTCCATTTGCCAAACCAGCTTATATTGATGAAGTGGCAAAAGCAGAACTTAAATTGCCAATGCCAAACTCAGCTAGCGAAGTAAAAGAAGCAGTTCTAAAATTAATTTCATCTCCGAATATTGCAGATAAATCTTGGGTTACTAATCAATACGATCGTTATGTACTTGGTAATACCGTGCTTGCGCAACCAGAAGATTCCGGAATGGTTCGGATTGATGAAGCTACGCATTTAGGTGTTGCTATTTCAACTGATGCAAATGCAAATTGGTCATATTTAAATCCATATGAGGGCGCAAAACTTGCGCTACTTGAGGCATGTAGAAATGTGGCAACTGCTGGCGCTAAACCTTTAGCAGTAACCAATTGCTTAAATTTTGGTTCTCCTGAAGATCCAGGTGTCATGTGGCAATTTGCAGAATCAGTTCGTGGTCTAGCTGATGCATGTTTAGAAATGGGATTACCGGTGACAGGCGGCAATGTCTCTTTCTATAATCAAACTGGTGATGTGGCAATTTTGCCAACTCCGGTGATAGGCGTACTAGGCGTCATTAATGATGTTCGCACTCGTACTCCGATGTCGTTTAAAGAAGCGGGTCTTGCACTTTATTTAATTGGTGAGACAAAAAATGATTTTGCAGGTAGCGAATGGGCATACCTTCATGGACAACGTGGCGGTATAGCGCCAGTATCGGATATTCCAACTGCGATGCGTTTAAATGATTTATTAGTCGCAGGTCGCACCGAGAAGATTTTCATTGCGGCACATGATCTTTCTCAAGGCGGATTAGCAGCGGTTTTAACTGAAATGACGCTGAAAAACAACGTTGGCGCAAAGATCGCTTTAAACAATATTGCGGTTGATTTGTTTAGCGAAACTCCAGGACGAGTCTTGGTGGCAGTTAAAGATGACGGAAAGCTTGAAGCGCTTTGCGCCAAGCATGCAATCCCGGTTTCGAAAATTGGTGAAACAGGTGGCGATGCGTTGGTTATTAATGATGTAGCAATATCTTTAAATGAACTTCGTAAAGCCTATACAGAAACTCTGCCAAAGTTATTCTCATGACACGTGATCCGGAGGTGATGCAACAAGTGAAAGCAACTCTTGCTGAACTAGTAAAGCGCGCACCCGGACGTGCAATTGAGGTACGAATTCCGCCATATGCTGCAATCCAATGTGGAGAAGGTCCAACTCATACTCGCGGAACTCCACCGAATGTAATAGAGATGAATGCAGATACCTGGTTAGCCCTTGCCACTGGTAAATTAAAGTGGAGTGAAGCAATGGATCGCGGGGCCATCTGTGCATCTGGTGCGCGTGCAGATTTAAGTGAGTACTTACCGATTGGAGTCCAACCATGAGACGTCCTGATGGAAAATTAACTCACAATTTATTTGAAGAAGATAAAGGGCCGCAAGATGCTTGTGGCATCTTCGGGGTTTGGGCGCCAGGTGAAGAAGTTGCAAAATTAACTTTCTACGGTCTGTATGCATTGCAACATCGTGGCCAAGAATCAGCCGGCATTGCGACATCAGATGGCGAAAGAATTTTGATCTACAAAGATATGGGTCTGGTCTCGCAAGTATTTACCGAACATGATTTAGCGAATCTAAAGGGGCACTTGGCGATAGGTCATACTCGATATTCAACTACTGGTAGTTCTAATTGGGTTAACGCCCAACCAACTCTTCGACCAACTAAATATGGCACTTTAGCTCTGGCACATAACGGAAATCTCACAAATATCGGCGATTTACTGCAGGAATTAGCTAAGCATCCAGAGACAGGCATTCAAGCAACTACAGATACCGAAGTAATGTCATCGCTAATTGCGCTTCGTGATGAAAAGAATCTAGAGGCCTCCGCGGTATCAGTTCTGCCGCAACTAGAAGGTGCATTCTCTTTAGTCTTTATGGATGAACACACTCTTTACGCAGCGCGAGATCGTCATGGAGTGCGTCCATTAGTGCTCGGTAAGTTAGAACGTGGTTGGGTAGTTGCTTCTGAAACTGCAGCACTAGATATTGTTGGCGCAGCTTTTGTACGCGAAATTGAACCTGGTGAATTTGTTGCAATTGATGAGAATGGAATCCGCTCCTTCTGCTGGCATAAGCCAGAACCAAAGGGATGTTTATTTGAATATGTATATCTTGCTCGTCCAGATACCCAAATTGCGGGACGAGGAATTCATGAAACACGCGTTGCAATTGGTGAACGTTTAGCGACAGAAGCTCCCGCAGATGCTGATTTGGTTATTCCAGTCCCAGAATCAGGAACGCCATCAGCAATTGGTTATGCAAAGGCATCTCGGATTCCATACGGGCAAGGGTTAGTTAAGAATTCATATGTTGGTCGCACCTTTATTCAACCTTCTCAAACAATTCGCCAATTAGGTATCAGACTTAAATTAAATCCATTACGTGAAATTGTGGAGGGCAAACGTATTGTCGTTGTCGATGATTCAATCGTTCGCGGCAATACCCAACGCGCAATTGTTCGAATGCTTCGCGAAGCCGGTGCATCCGAAGTTCACGTACGTATCTCATCTCCACCTGTTAAATGGCCATGCTTCTACGGAATAGATTTTGCAACTCGGGCAGAGCTAATTGCAAATGGATTAGAGATTGAAGATATTCGCAGATCTATTGGTGCGGATTCTTTGGGCTATGTTTCGCTTGAAGGGCTAATAGAGGCAACCACCATCCCCGAAAAGAACTTATGCCACGCTTGTTTTACGGGGGTTTATCCAACCCAGATTCCAGAGGATATGTCCGAAGGCAAGTTGCGATTGGAGGTGCTAAATGACTAATTCAAATGAAGCTTACAAATTAGCTGGCGTAGATATTGATGCGGGTGAGCGCGCTGTTGAATTAATGAAAGCATCTATTGCAAAATCAAGACGCAAAGAGGTAGTAGGAGATTTAGGTGGCTTTGCAGGTTTGTTTGATGCTTCAGCGTTAAAAGGTATGCAACGTCCATTGCTTGCTACTTCCACTGATGGAGTTGGCACTAAAACAGAGATTGCAAGATGGCTTGGAAAATATGACACCATCGGCGAAGATTTAGTGGCAATGGTGGTTGATGATCTTGTGGTTTGCGGAGCTGAACCATTATTTATGACAGATTACATCGCAGTTGGAAAAGTTTTTCCCGACCGAGTTGCAGAGATTGTGGCCGGAATTGCCCGTGGTTGTGAAAAAGCTGGCACTGCACTAGTTGGCGGCGAAACCGCTGAACATCCAGGGTTATTAGCAGAAGATGAATTTGATATTGCAGGAGCTGCAACGGGTGTAGTTGATGAACCAAATCTTTTAGGCGAGCATCGCATCAAAGAAAGCGACATTTTGATTGCTATGCCTTCAAGTGGATTTCATTCAAATGGATACTCATTGGTTCGTCACATCATTAAAAAAGCTAACTTAGATTTAAATTATGTAGTTACTGAATACAATAAAACCGCCGGAGAAGTTTTCTTAACGCCAACTGAAATTTATGCACTAGATTGCTTGGCGTTAATTCGAGGCATGAAAGATAAGTTGCATGGATTTAGCCACATTACTGGCGGCGGGATTGCCGAAAATACTTTGCGTGTAATTCCCGAGGGGTTAACCGCCGTTTATGATCGCAGTACTTGGTCGCTGCCAGTTGAGATGGAATTCTTAGCCACTCAGGGCCAACTTGAGCGCCCAGATATGGAGCGTGCTTGGAATTGCGGAATCGGCATGACTGCAATCGTGGATTCAGGCTCGGCTGCGCTTGCGATTAAGTCGCTGGCGGCACGGGGAATGAAGGCTTGGCAGGCAGGCGTTATACAGAAGCGCGAAGCTGGTCAGCCAGGCTCAATTTTGGTCGGCGAGTACGCCAAGCGATAATCTAACCGCCTGATTATTTAAAACGTTAAGGGGCTGATGACATGGGCCGTGGCCGTGCAAAAGCAAAGCAGACAAAAGTCGCTCGTGACCTCAAATACGATTCACATGAAATTGATTTAAAGAAGCTCGCTGATGAGTTACATGGCGAGGGAGAACGCAATTCATCTTTCGATGATGACGATCCATTTGCTGAGGGCAATTACATCAGTCGCGCTTAATCGGCCAAATAATGCGTCCGACTCCATATGTAGCATCGCTACGAATTTACGAACCGCTTTCAGCATTTGAACCAGCTGATCGTTTGCGTTGGGAAAATTCTTCGTTAAATAATTCAAAAACTCAAGAACAAGAAGATGCGTTAATCAGAGTCGCATCATTGCAACTGCCAGCATCACGACCGGATGGCGCTCACATATTAGATGTAGATGGCGCTCGCTACATTTGTCCTTGGTCTATTTCGGTTCGTACTTGGGCATCACTTTCTGATTTCAAATCAACTATGCCATCTACGGTGGTTCCGTTATTTATCTCAAACTCATTTGAAGAAGCGCTAGAAGACAGTATTGATTTTGCGACAAGTAAAGTCCCACATGTAATTTCGCAGACTTGGAATATTCCACCGCGATGGTTCTCGCTATTTGATCCAAGTGAGAGAGTGCGTGGTCATAATCAAGATGGTGCATTTGTAATTTCCAGAACTGATATTGCAAGCGCAATTAGCCGCGCCAAAATTGCGCATAACGCGGTTAAGTCAGCATTTGGTGAAGGCCCAGTCGAACAAGAGATTCTTGATTTGATTGATTGGTTAGAAATGTTCCACCCAAAATCTTTAGTCGAATTAGATTATGGTGGTTTAGCAGATTATCTAGAACTCTCGCTCGCCGAAGAGGGCGGGCTCGAGGCAGATACCTCGATCGAAGATGTGCAATCTTCAATTGCAGGGTTGGCAGTTGGTGATGGCGCACTTGCTGGTCGCGGCTATGAAAAGCTGGTCACGAGATGGCGAAAAGTAGCGGCATTCGAGGCTTCATCCTGAAGATTGGCTATATAAAGTTCCAGTAACCATTGCCAAATGGCCGCTTTCACATTAACTTCACTCCTACGCAAATAAGGCAAATCGGACAAATTCCGATTCCGGACAACGAAGTCGGTTAGGGGTAAACATGAACGGATATACATCCGAAGTTTTGTTAACGCCCTCCGAAGTCGCGGCGCTATTTCGAGTAGATCCAAAAACAGTAACTCGTTGGGCCAAAGCCGGAAAATTAACTTCAATACGAACTTTAGGTGGGCATCGTCGCTATAGAGAATCTGAAGTTAAAGCTCTGTTAGAGGCGTTTACAAAGAAAAATTAGATTATTAATGCAATATTCTTTCTGGCAGTACTCATTACTTTCATTTGCAACTTTTGCTTACGTTGGTTTATTAACCCCTTTGATGAGACGAATAGCAATATCCATTAATGCCGTAGATAAACCTAATTCAGATCGAAAAACGCAGAAAGAAGCTGTTCCATATTTAGGGGGAGTATCGATAGCAATAGGCATTTTATTTGCAAGTTATTTCGCACTTGCTTATAGTGATGTAACAAAAAACAATATTGCATCCGCAACTTCAGTTTTGCTGCCAGCTACTATTTTAGGAATTATGGGGTTGATTGATGATTTAAGAGGCCTAGAGCCTTGGCCACGTTTAATTATGCAGACTGCGGTCGGAATTCTAGTTTCTCTTATCTTAATGATCACCAATACTATTGGTACTCCAACCGGTGAAATTTTCTTTGACTTTTTCTTTACAACCGTTTGGATAGTAGGTCTTTGCAACTCAATCAATTTTTTTGACAATATCGATGGCGGTGCATCTGGAACAGTTTTGTTTTCGAGTCTATTTATTTTTATAATTGCTTTCATTTCTGGCCAGATTATGGTTAGTGCACTTTCAATTGTGGTTGTTGGTGCTACCGCTGGTTTTTTAATCTGGAATCGTCCACCTGCAAAAATTTATATGGGTGATGCAGGTGCACTATTTCTAGG
>VEQG01000004.1 GCA_018883345.1 Candidatus Nanopelagicaceae bacterium | reverse complement strand
GCGCAGAGATGTTCCGAAACCTTTGAATTACCAATTACATTTGTTGATGAGCGTCTCACAAGCGGCGGGGCCGAAAAACTATTGAAAGCTGCGGGAAAGAATTCAAAAGAGCAACGCTTCCTAGTAGATCAATTAGCAGCAGTTGCAATTTTGGAATTGGGAATTCAAATTGAAAAACGTAATTAAGAAATGGTGGCCGGCAGCGGCGGGAGTAGTCTTTACCTTTATTTTGGCATTTGCCCTACATTTAATTCGCGTTAATCTCGCCGAAGTTGCTGACTACCCGAATCGTAGTTTTGAAAGCAACGAAGTGTTAGTTGATATTGAAGTATCGCAAGGCGAATTGGGACTTGAGATCGCAAATGAGCTATTTGATAAGGGAGTTACCGCATCAGTCACCGCTTTTTATCAATTAGCGATTAATGACTCACGTTCTATGAAAATAGCTCCGGGTATCCATCAATTAAATCAAGAAATCTCTGCTTCGCAAGCGCTTGATCAGTTGCTTGATCCAAATCGTAATGTTGGACTTATTTCAATTATCGAGGGAATGTGGCGCAGCGAAATCTTTAAAGAGATGGAATCGGCGGGTTTCAAAGATGCAAGTGATGCACTTTCGGCTATTGAATTGCCAGCAGGCTTTGAGTTTACTGACGGTATTTTCTTTCCTGCGCAGTATTCCTTTGCAAAAGGCACTTCAACAAAGAGCGCGCTACAAGCTATGGTCACACGTTTTGCCGAAGAGGCGGAGCAGCTGGGATTGCGAGATAAGAGTGATTTGATAGTCGCCTCGATCATTCAGGCTGAGGGTGATCCAGCCGATTTTAAAAAGATCTCCAGAGTTATTTACAACCGTCTAAAAATAGGAATGCCACTCCAGATGGACACTACAGTTCACTACATAACTCAAACTCGGGGCTCGGTTTTTCTATCCACTAAATCGACTCTAATTAATTCTCCGTACAACACATATCGAAGATTTGGATTACCGCCTGGTCCGATTGGAAACCCAGGGCGCGAGGCAATGAAAGCGGCTCTAAATCCAGCGCCAGGAGATTGGCTTTACTTCATAACGGTTAAACCTGGCGATACTAGGTTTACCAAGTCGCACGATGAGTTTCTGATTTGGAAGAATGAGTACCAGAAGAATTTAAGGGCAGGAGCTTTCGAATGAGAAAAAGAGCGGCCGTACTCGGCTCTCCAATAAATCACTCACTTTCGCCAACTCTACATAATGCTGCCTATCTAGCACTTGGCATTGAAGGAAAATATGACGCGGTTGAAGTGAAGAGTGGCGAACTCAAAACCTTTATGAAACAAGTTCGTGAAACGGATGCTAATTGGATCGGTTTCTCTCTCACAATGCCTCTTAAAGAAGAGATCTTTTCAGTCGCAGATTTAGTTGACCCCTTAGCTAAGCAGATTAATTCTGGGAACACCTTGCTTCCAACTAAAGATGGATGGCAGGCGTTAAGTACGGATGTTGCAGGATTTATCTGGGCGCTAGCGCAACATCAAATTTCAGACTTTCATACTGTCCAAATTATTGGGGCAGGGGGTACGGCAAGAGCCGCTGCCGCAGCCATAGATGCACCAGGCAGAAAAATCCAAGTTTTCAATCGCAGCGCTCATAGAGAGATGGATATGCGAAATGCCGTTGTGATGGCGGAACTTGAATTTAAGAATTGGGATGATGTGGTTTTAGATGCAGATCTAGTTATTAATACAACTCCTGCGAATGTTGCAGATGGGCTAATGGCTGGCACCGGAGTTTTATTTGATTCTCTTTATAATCCTTGGCCAACCGCACTTGCATCAAAGTGGGGCGGAAAAGTAATCGATGGCATGGATCTACTTATCCATCAGGCGATCGATCAGATTCATTTGATGACGGGATATGTAATTGATCGACCTGCGATGTCTCAATTACTGCGTGCCGCAGGAGAGGCCGAACTTTCAGATAGAGGATGAGCTTATTTCTAATCTCAACGGTAGCTACCGCTACTTATTTTGATCTGAAATCTAGGCGAATACCTAACTGGCTAACCTACGGCTCTACTGCGATCTCTTTTCTATATTTCGAAAAGATTTTCATTGCATTTATTGCGATAGGAATTCTCACTGCAATTCTCTTTGGCAATCTAATTGGATCTGGCGATATTAAATTATCCATCTGCGTAGCGATTTGGTCTCAAATCTTGAATCTCTCGCAATTTTGGATTTTTTTTGCCCTGCTCTTTGCTGGGCTTGGCGCGCTGTTAGGGCGTCAGAAGTCATTGCCGTTCGCCCCATATCTTGCAATAGGTGTCCTGAGCTCTTATTTGGCGCGAAGATATGGTTTCATCTGAAATAATTATCCAATGCGTTGGTTAACGGCAGGCGAATCTCATGGTCCTCTTCTTACTGGAATAATCGAAGGGTTGCCTGCACATGTCGAAATAACTACCGCCGATATTGATAAAGAGCTTGCGCGACGTCGCCTTGGTTTTGGTCGTGGGGCTAGACAAAATTTTGAAGCGGATAAAGTAACTATCACTGGCGGAGTGCGCCTTGGCAAGACCCAAGGAGGACCAGTAGCGGTAGAGGTCGCAAATAGCGAGTGGCCAAAGTGGGAAAAAGTTATGTCAGCTGACCCGGTTGCCGAAGCAGAGATCTCAAAATTGGCTCGAAACGCGGCACTTACTAGACCAAGACCTGGACATGCAGATTTAGTTGGCATGCAGAAATATGACTTTAACGATGCGAGAGCAATCTTAGAGCGAGCATCGGCTCGCGAGACCGCAGCACGCGTAGCGCTTGGTGCAATTGCAAAAGCGTTTCTAAAACAGAGCGTTGATATCGAAATTTTAAGTCATGTGGTGTCCATCGGTAGCGCAAGTGTTTCCGAAGATACGCCACTACCAAAAATTAGTGATTTACCAAATATTGATGCTGATCAAGTTCGTTGCGCTGATCCAGTCGGTTCGGCAGCAATGGTTAGGGAGATTGAAGCGGCACATAAAGATGGTGACACTTTAGGTGGAGTCGTCGAGGTGATTGCATTTAATGTTCCCGTTGGGTTGGGATCACATGTTCATTGGGATCGCAGACTTGATTCTCGATTAGCTGCGGCATTAATGGGAATTCAAGCAATTAAAGGCGTCGAGCTAGGTGATGGGTTTCGTACGGCAACCAGACGTGGTTCTGTTGCGCATGATGAGATCGAATTGAAAGATGGGCAAATTGTTCGTCGTTCCCAACGCGCGGGTGGCACCGAGGGTGGCATGAGTAATGGAGATTTACTACGAGTACGAGCTGCGATGAAACCAATTTCAACCGTACCAAAGGCACTCGACACAATTGATGTTGCAACCGGCGAAGCAGCTAAAGCGATCAATCAACGTTCTGATGTGTGCGCTGTACCAGCAGCAGGTGTGGTAGCTGAAGCAATGGTGGCTTTGGTTCTAGCAGAAGCAGTATTGGAAAAGTTTGGCGGAGATTCGGTAGGGGAAACTCGTCGCAACTTCTTAAGTTACAAAGAGAATTTGCCTTATAAATAATGGCGCCAAGAATAGTTCTAATCGGACCAATGGGTGCGGGAAAAACTACAGTTGGTGCGGAAGTGGCGAGAAGACTCAATTGCAGCTTCGCCGATACAGACCAACTAATAGAAGCCGATCAAGGCAAAAGCATCTCAGAAATATTTATTGAAGATGGCGAGCCACACTTTCGCCTTGTCGAGGAAAGCATTGTTATAGATGCACTTCTAGCTGAGTCGGGTGTACTTTCTTTGGGTGGTGGTGCGGTAGCTAACGATGCAACCCAGAACGCCATTGCTAATAGCTCAGCCAAGAAGATTTTTTTGGATATTTCACTTTCGGCGGTCTCGCCAAGGGTGGGTTTCGATAGCGCACGGCCACTATTAATGGTGAATCCAAGACAAAAGTGGGCCGAGTTAATGAATGCACGACGCCCAATCTACGAATCTTTAGCTGACCTCAAAATTGATGTTAGCGAAAAAACCGTTGACGAAATAGCCTCGCAGATAGTTGAAACATTATGAGAACTGTGCCAGTTAATGCTGAACGCGCATACCAAGTGGAAATTGGAATTGATTGGAAAACAGCCCTTAACGATTGGGTTGAAGGGCGTACCAAAGTTGTTGTGATAACTTCTTCGAATTTTGAAATAGATGTAGATATTCCAATAGTAAGAATTCCTGATGGCGAGGCCGGCAAAAGTCCCGAGGTGTTGTTACAAGTTTGGCGCGAGCTAGGTCAACATGGCTTAAATCGAGGTGACTTAATAGTTGCCATCGGTGGTGGAACCGTTACTGATTTAGCAGGATTCGCTGCGGCATCTTGGATGCGAGGAATTGATTGGATTGCCATTCCCACCACGATAGCCGGAATGGTTGATGCAGCGGTAGGTGGAAAGACCGGCATTAACTCCGAACACGGAAAGAATCTCATTGGAGCTTTTCATTCGCCTTTATCAGTTCTTATCGATCTGTCTTGGATCAAGACGTTATCGGAGCGAGATGTGGCTGCCGGTATGGCTGAAGTTGTTAAATGTGGGTTCATTTCGGACGGCCAGATTTTGGAACTGTTAAAGAATAAATCCCTGAAAGATATCTGTAATGACGAAAATTTACAGCTGGAACTAATTCATAAGGCAGTCTCTGTCAAAGCTGAAGTAGTGAGCGCTGATTTTAAGGAGAGTTTTTTACGAGAGATTCTTAACTACGGTCACACGTTAGGACACGCAATAGAGAAGCGGTCTAACTTTGATATGCGTCATGGCGAAGCAGTTTCAATTGGAATGTGTTTTATAGCAGAACTTGCCTCCATAAAGGGAGTCTTAAGTGCGGAGCTAGTAGATAAACATTATGAAATTTTGAAAGCGTTGAAATTGCCTACTAGCTATGAGGATTCGGCCTTTTCAGATTTATTTAAACATATGGCATTAGATAAAAAGAATAAGAACGGTCAAATACGCTTTGTGGCGATTTCTGATATTGGTGTTTGTATGCGAATTGAGGATGCAACTTCAGAAGAAATGGCTCTTGCATATGAGAGAATTAGCCAATGAAGGTTCTAGTTCTCAATGGTCCCAATTTGGCTCGATTAGATATTCGTGATTCCAAGTACTATGGCGATCTTAATTGGGAACAATTAAAAGAATTAATTGCTGATGGCGCAAGAAACCTCGGTTTCGATGCCGATATTCGCCAGAGTGATGATGAGGCGACAATAGTTGGTTGGTTACACGAAGCGGCTGATCAGAACTTACCTGTAATCATAAATCCAGCAGCTTTCACTCATTACTCAATAGCGATTCACGATGCAGCAGAGATGGTTAAGTCTCCTTTAATTGAAGTGCATTTATCGAATCCAATGTCCCGCGAAGAATTTCGCCATACTTCTGTAATAAGCGGCGTTGCAAATGGCACGATTGCGGGTTTTGGGCCAAATTCCTATATTTTGGCGCTAAATGCATTGAAGTCTCTGATTTCTTAAAACTGATAGATAACAGGTAAACTTCGCAAGTTAATTAATCAGGGAGTAATTCGTGGCAACAACAAATGATCTAAAGAATGGCATGACCTTAAATATCGATGGGTCACTATGGACTGTAGTTGAATTCCAGCATGTTAAACCAGGTAAAGGACCAGCTTTCGTTCGCACCAAAATGAAGCAAGTGCTAACTGGCAAAGTTGTTGAGAAGACTTTCAATGCCGGAGTTAAAGTTGATGTTGCGGTTGTTGAGAAGCGCGATATGCAATACCTCTACAAAGATGGTGCAGATTTCGTATTCATGGACACCACTACCTATGACCAAATGACAATCCCTGAGGCTACTGTTGGCGATGCCGCAAACTTCCTGTTGGAGAATGCGGAAGTTAACGTTGCTATCCACGAAGGCAATCCGCTTTACATCGAACTACCTGCTTCAGTTGAATTAGAGATTACTTACACCGAACCTGGCATTCAAGGTGATCGTTCTTCAGGCGGCACTAAGCCGGCCACTGTGCAAACGGGTATTGATATTCAAGTTCCGCTATTCATCAAGCAAGGTGAGAAGGTTCTTGTAGATACTCGTGATGGGTCTTATTTAGGCCGCGCTTAAATGGCTCAGCGGAGCAAGGCTCGCAAAGAGGCTTTAGATCAATTATTCCAAGCAGACTTGAGAAAGTCTGAAATTTCTCTTGGCGTTGATGGTGAGGTACGCGAATATGCGGCCGAGATTCTCGCCGGCGTAAAAGCAAATAACGCCAGGATTGATGAATTAATTCGTAGTTACATTCAAGGTTGGGATTTCGATCGCATTCCAAGTGTTGATCGAAATATTCTCCGCCTAGCAATTTGGGAACTGCTCTGGAGCCAGACCCCAGAGGCGGTAGTTATTGATGAAGCGCTCAAGCTTGCAGCAGAGCTATCTACTGAGAATTCGGCAACTTTCATCCATGGCGTCTTAAGTAAGTTGGCGAGCCTCAAGGGGCAGATTGCGCTTTAGTCGTATACACTCGGCCACGATCCTTTAACGACCCATCCAGAGAGGTGGGGAAGGTGGTAAGAAATGAATTCAGCGGATATCTCGCGCGCGCTTACGCGCATCTCTCATGAGATTCTAGAACGTAACTCTGGTTCGGAGAATCTCGTAATTCTCGGCATTCCTACGCGCGGTGCGCATTTGTCTAATCGAATCTCTGAACTAATTGCAAAGATAGAGAACAAGCCAGTACTGCATGGCACTCTCGACATTACTCTGCATCGAGATGACCTACGTACCAGGGCGCCTAGGCCACTTATGCCTACTAATGTTCCAAAAGAAGGTATCGAAGGGCGCGATGTGATTCTGGTCGATGATGTGCTCTTTTCCGGCCGAACAATTCGCGCTGCACTTGATGCGCTTGGTGAAATTGGCCGCCCACGATCGGTTCAATTAGCGGTACTCGTAGATCGTGGCCATCGGGAACTACCAATTCGCGCTGATTTTGTGGGAAAGAATTTGCCAACGAACATTGGCCAATCAGTGAAAGTGCTCTTAACTGAAGTGGATAGCAAAGATGAAGTGGTGGTCGAATAATGAAACATTTACTTTCGATCAACGATCTGACCTACGATGAGGCAATACACATTTTAGATACCGCCCATGAATTGGCTCGGGTATCAGATGGTCCAATGAAGAAGTTGCCAACATTACGTGGACGAACCATCGTAAATCTTTTTTATGAAGATTCAACCAGAACGCGTATTTCATTCGAAGCAGCCGCAAAGCGTTTATCTGCGGATGTAATTAATTTCAGCGCCAAGGGTTCTTCAGTATCCAAAGGTGAATCTCTTAAAGACACCGCACTAACTTTGCAAGCTATGGGTGCTGATGCGGTCATTATCAGACATAGCGCATCAGGAGCTGCCCGACGATTGGCAGACTCAGAATGGACTTCGGGTTCGGTGATTAACGCGGGTGATGGAACGCATGAACACCCAAGTCAAGCACTGCTTGATGCTTTCACTATCCGTAAACATCTTGCACATGATGAAAAAGATCTACGCGGAATTAAGATAGCAATAGTTGGCGACGTTCTACATTCGCGCGTTGCTAGATCAAATGTATTATTGTTAGAAAAATTAGGAGCTAAAGTATTTCTGGTCGCTCCACCAACTTTAATGCCAGTCGGAGTGGAGCATTGGCCTGCTCAAGTTTCCTATAACTTGGATGAAGTTCTGCCAGAAGTTGATGCGATCATGATGCTGAGAGTTCAACTAGAGAGAATGTCGGATTCGTTCTTTCCAAGCGCGCGTGAATATTCAAGGTATTTTGGTCTTAATCAAGAGCGGCTAGCGATTCTCAAATCAAATGCAATCGTCATGCATCCAGGGCCCATGAATAGAGGACTGGAAATCACCGCCGATTCTGCAGATTCTGCGCGTAGTGTGATTGTTGAGCAAGTAAGTAATGGGATAAATGTTCGGATGGCAATTCTTTATCTACTTCTAGCAGGTGAGATGTGAAATATTTAATTACTGATACCTTCCTAAAGAACGAAAAGGTTGATATCGCAGTTAAAGATGGCCTTATCTTGGAAATTGGTCAAAATTTAGGGGAACAGTTTGCAAATGACGGTTTTGAGATTGTTTCGGGCAAGGAAACGATTGCGCTACAAGGATTAGTTGATCTCCACACCCATTTACGCGAACCAGGTAAAGAGGATTCGGAAACTGTAGAAACCGGTTCGATGGCTGCAGCAAAGGGTGGTTTCACCGCGGTATCTGCCATGGCTAATACCTCTCCAGTTGCAGATACTGCAGGCGTAGTCGAACAGGTATTTAGATTAGGTCAAGAGTGCGGCTTGACGGATGTTTACCCAATTGGCGCAGTCACCAAAGGATTACTTGGTAAAGAGTTAGCCGAACTAGGTGCAATGGCCGATTCGGTTGCACAGGTTCGCGTCTTTAGCGACGACGGAAATTGCGTCAGTGATGCCTTAGTAATGAGACGTGCTCTTGAATACATAAAGAAGTTCAATGGCGTTATTGCACAACATGCTCAAGACCCCACCTTGACAGTTGATGCGCAAATGAATGAAGGCATCATCTCTTCGCAACTTGGTTTGAAGGGTTGGCCTGCAGTTGCTGAAGAAGCAATAATTGCACGAGATGTGTTGCTGACAGATCATGTTCAGTCCAGACTCCATGTTTGCCATTTAACTACCGCTGGTGGTGTTGAAATTATTCGTTGGGCAAAAGCACGCGGCATCAATGTCACCGCAGAAGTAACACCACATCATCTTTTGCTGACAGACGAATTGGCAAAGAGCTACGATCCAATTTTCAAAGTCAATCCACCGCTACGTACCGAACGAGATGTAATGGCGCTTCGTGAAGGTCTGGCAGATGGCACCATCGACATAATCGCTACAGACCATGCACCGCATCCAGCTGAGAGTAAAGAATGCGAATGGCAATATGCTGCTTTCGGCATGTTGGGCCTCGAAACTGCACTTTCAGTTGTTTGGCAGACGATGATTGATACCAAGCTGATGGACCTGGAAGAGTTAGAAAAGCGAATGTCCACCAATCCAGCCAGAATTGGTCAGTATCACAGGCAAGGCCAACCTATTATTAAAGGTGCCCCTGCTAATTTGACCTTATTCGCACCAAATAAATCCTGGAAAGTAGATAGAGATCTAGTGGCATCAAAGAGTAAGAACACCCCTTTTCACGGGATGCACTTCGGCGGCAGCGTCGTAGCAACTTTCTTCAATGGTCGCAAGACTTGGGTGGCGAAATAGATGTCAAAAGCATATTTAGTTCTTGATGACGGCAGAATCTTTGAAGGTTCGTCTTGGGGTGCCAATGGTAGAACTTTCGGTGAAGCAGTTTTTGCAACAGGTATGACTGGATATCAAGAGACGCTTACCGATCCTTCGTATCATAAACAAGTTGTCGTAATGACGGCGCCTCATATCGGAAATACTGGTTGGAATCAGGAAGATAATGAATCTTCAAAAATCTGGGTAAGCGGTTTTGTAGTCAGAAATCCTTCGCCTATAACTAGCAATTGGCGAGCAAGTGAAGATCTAGAAATAGAATTGCAAAAGCAAGAGATAGTTGGAATTTCTGGCGTCGATACTCGAGCGCTCACTCGCCATTTAAGAGATCGTGGCGCAATGCGAGTTGGAATATTTAGTGGAGAAGAACTCAGTAGAGAAGAGATGGTGATTGAAGTTCGAAAGATGGATCAGATGAGCGGAAGTTTCCTATCTGAAGATGTATCAACTGATTCCAATTATGTAGTGAAGTCACCTGACAAGAAGTTCCATGTGGTTGCACTTGACCTAGGTATCAAAGCAGCTACTCCAAGATCTTTCGCAGAGCGAGGCGTTGAGGTAACGGTGGTACCTTTCAACACGACTTCCGATCAGATTCTTAGTTTAAATCCGGATGGGGTTTTTCTTTCAAATGGTCCCGGCGATCCATCCACAATGGATTCAGTTGTTGAAACAGTTCGAGAGTTATTGGCAGCGGAAATTCCGCTCTTTGGTATTTGTTTTGGTCATCAAATACTCGGCAGAGCGCTCGGTTTCGAAACCTATAAGTTGCAATTTGGACATCGCGGCATAAATCAACCAGTCCTTGATAAGTTAACTGGCAAGGTTGAAATTACGGCACATAATCATGGTTTTGCGCTCAAAGCGCCAACTGATGGAATATTTACAACTGTTTATGGGCGTGGAGAAGTTACCCATGTGGGTCTAAATGATGGAGTGGTTGAAGGTTTAAGATTGATTGATCGCCCAGCATTTAGCGTCCAATACCATCCAGAAGCGGCAGCCGGTCCCCATGATGCTAATTACCTTTTTGATCGATTTGTAAAACTTATGGAAGAGCGAGCTAAATAATGGCGATTGATTCCAACATAAAGAGCGTGCTAGTTATTGGTTCTGGCCCGATTGTCATTGGTCAGGCATGTGAATTTGATTATTCCGGAACCCAAGCCTGCAGAGTTTTAAAGTCTGAAGGTATTCGGGTGGTCTTAATAAATTCAAATCCAGCAACAATTATGACTGACCCAGAATTTGCCGATGCGACTTACATCGAACCAATTACTCCTGAAGCTATAGAGCAGATATTGATTAAGGAGAAACCGGACGCAGTACTCGCAACACTTGGTGGTCAAACTGCACTAAATGCAGCTATGGGGCTCCATGAAAGAGGCATATTGCAGAAGCACGGCGTTAAGTTAATTGGTGCAGATGTTGATGCAATTCAAAGAGGTGAAAATCGAGAACTATTCCGCGCGATTGTGGAAAAAGTTGGCGGCGAATCTGCAAAGTCAATTATTTGCCACACTATGCAAGAGTGCTTTGCCGCAGTTGCTGAGCTAAATTATCCAGTTGTGGTTCGACCTTCATTCACCATGGGTGGATTAGGCTCAGGAGTTGCGTTTAATGCAGAACAATTAGAACAAATAGCAGGAGCTGGGTTGCGCCATAGTCCTACATCTGAAGTACTCCTAGAAGAATCAATCTTGGGTTGGAAAGAGTATGAATTAGAGGTAATGCGCGATCGCAAGGACAACGTAGTTATCGTTTGTTCCATTGAAAACTTGGATCCTATGGGAGTTCATACTGGTGACTCAATCACAGTGGCGCCGGCATTAACTTTGACAGATGTTGAGTATCAAAAACTTCGCAATCTTTCGATAAATATTATCCGTGAAGTAGGTGTTGATACCGGCGGTTGCAACATTCAATTTGCGGTTAATCCGCAAAATGGAAGAATCATCGTTATCGAGATGAATCCAAGAGTCTCTAGATCATCTGCGCTTGCTTCTAAAGCTACCGGTTTTCCGATCGCTAAAATTGCGACTAAATTGGCAGTTGGCTATACCTTGGATGAAATTCAAAATGATATTACTAAGGTAACTCCTGCCTCGTTCGAGCCAACTCTGGATTACATTGTTGTAAAGGCGCCACGTTTTGCCTTCGAAAAATTCGCAGATGCCGATCCGAGGCTTACCACCACTATGAAGTCGGTTGGCGAAGCAATGGCAATCGGGCGATCTTTCCCTGAGGCCCTACAAAAAGCGCTCCGCTCCCTCGAAAGAAAAGAGGCAGTTTTCACATTCCCTTCTGATAAAAAGTCCGTAAACGTTCCATCACTATTGGATTCGATGAGAATTCCAACGGAATATCGTTTACAGCAAGTGCAATTAGCAATGTGGGCTGGCGCGAGCATCGAACAAGTCCATGAATCAACCAAAATAGATCCTTGGTACTTACATCAGCTGCAGTTAATTAATCAAAAGGCCGAAGAATTGGCGCTACCTGGCGAATTAACTGCCGAACTACTGTTCAGCGCCAAGCAGTTAGGTTTCTCGGATCAACAGATTTCAGTAATTAGAGGAATCACCCAAGGCGAAGTTAGAGCGAATCGCCTGCACCTCGGCGTTAGACCGGTTTATAAAACTGTAGATACTTGTGCGGCGGAATTTGAAGCATTCACTCCTTATCATTATTCAACTTACGAAGAAGAGAGCGAAGTCGCAAAACGAACCACACCTGCTGTAATCATTCTGGGTTCAGGCCCAAATCGAATTGGCCAAGGAATTGAATTTGATTACAGCTGCGTTCACGCCTCTTTTACGTTGCGTGAGGCAGGTTTTGAAACGGTGATGGTTAATTGCAATCCCGAAACCGTCTCAACAGATTATGACACCAGCAACCGCTTATATTTTGAACCACTAACGCTAGAAGATGTGCTCGAAGTAATTGCTGCCGAGGAAGCTGCAGGTCCTGTGTTAGGTGTAATTACGCAATTGGGTGGACAAACACCGCTCGGATTGGCACAGGGCCTCAAAGAAGCTGGCGTAAATATTTTGGGTACCTCGCCAGAAGCAATAAATCTTGCAGAAGAACGTGGTGCATTTGGTCGAATACTTGAAGAACAAAATTTAGTAGCGCCTGAATATGGAATGGCGTCATCGTTACTTGAAGCTCAAGATATTGCCGCGCGAATTAGTTATCCAGTCTTAGTACGACCTTCCTTTGTTCTAGGCGGTCGTGGCATGGAGATCGTTTATGACGATCAAGCTTTAGCTGGGTTTATTTCGAGAGCTACTGAAATCACCCCTGGCCACCCGGTTCTCGTAGATCGCTTTTTGGATAACGCAATTGAAATAGATGTTGATGCACTTTTCGATGGTGATCAACTCTTCCTCGGTGGGGTAATGGAGCATATCGAAGAGGCTGGCATCCATTCTGGAGATAGCGCCTGTGTATTGCCAGCAATAACAATTACGCCAAGTCAATTGATTGAGATTCGACAAGCTACAGAGAAGATTGCTCGGGGCGTAAATGTACGCGGTTTAATCAACATTCAATATGCAATATCTAATGGGCAGCTCTATGTTTTGGAAGCAAATCCTCGTGCCTCTCGAACCGTGCCCTTTGTATCAAAATCAACTGGTATTGCACTTGCAAAAGCAGCTGCGCGTATTTCGGTTGGCGAAAAGATAGAAGCGCTTCAAAATGAGGGCTTACTGCCAAAGGCAGATGTAAATCCGAAAGCTATCTCAGTTAAGGAAGTTGTACTTCCTTGGAATAGATTTAGAAGACCAGATGGTCGAGGAGTAGATGCAACACTTGGTCCAGAGATGAGATCTACTGGCGAAGTCATGGGTATAGCCGCAACATTCGGCGAAAGCTATGCAAAGAGTCAGATTGCTGCATTTGGTGCTTTACCTAAGACCGGAACTGTCTTCATCTCATTGAGTGATAAAGATAAAGCAGCTGGAATAGGTGCAGCTCGAGAATTAATAGAGATGGGATTCCAGATAGTTGCCACGGCCGGAACTGCCGCAACACTTGCGAAGCAGGGGCTAGATGCAATTACTGTTCGTAAACACTCCGAAGGCACTGGTCCGCTTGGCGAAAAGACTATTGTCGAACAGATGGTTTCAGGACAAATTGACCTAGTGATTAATACACCAGTCGGTCGAGGGACCAGACAAGATGGATGGGTTATTAGAACGACGGCGGTGCAAAGATCGATTCCATGTATTACCACGGTTGCCGGTTTTAAAGCTGCAGTTGAGGGAATCAAAGCAATTCGAAATTCTGAGTTAGGCGTAAAGTCTCTTCAAGAATGGTTGGTTGAAATTGCCAATTAATAAGCACGCTTCGCAAATACGAGCTGTTGTTCTAAGCAACAGGCGTATTGGCGTGTACCATCAAATAGTTTTAGAGGTTGGCGAGGTCGTCAAATATATAAAACCTGGCAATTTCATCGCGATTTCCGTAGGTGGGGAAACTTCACGAATGGTCTTGCGTAGAGCATTCGCAATCTCTCGCACAAGTGATAGGGGAACTGTTGAATTAATCATTGCCCCTTATGGAAGTGGCTCTAAATGGTTATGTGCACAAAGTGAAGGATCGCAGGTAGATGTGATCACTCCATTAGGTACCGCCTTTGGAATACCAACTGAACCTGTTACTGCGTTATTAGTTGGAGGCGGTTACGGATCTGCGCCACTTTTTGGTCTAGCCGAAGTTTTGAAATCTCGCGGATGTAGAGTAATTATGGCTTTAGGTGCGAGTACCGCGGCCAAGATTTATGCACCGATAGAAGGCAAACGTGCCGTTACTTCATTGAAAATATTTACCGAAGATGGAACTGCAGGCGAATCCGGACGAGTAACAGACTCTCTGCCACAACTGATTGATGAGCATGATGTAAGAGTTATTTATTCTTGCGGACCAATGCCCATGTTGGAGGCGTTATCTGGGATAGCAGTTGCCGCGGATATTGCACATCAGTGTGCCGTTGAAGAGTCAATGGCCTGTGGAGTTGGGATTTGCATGACCTGCGTGCTTCCAGTGAAGAATGAAAATGGTGAAGTTAAAAATTTAAGAAGTTGCATTGATGGTCCAGTAATGGATGGCGAATTCGTGCAATGGCACATGGTCGGTACGCAATTATGAGTTTCGATTTTTCTACTACCTTAGGTGGAGCTTGGTTTCCAACTCCATTATTCACTGCAAGTGGTTGCGCAAGTAGCGGTAAGGAGCTCTCTCAATTCTTTCCGCTACGTGAAATTGGTGCGGTAGTTACAAAGTCAATTATGTTGAAACCACGCGCGGGTCGACCGACACCGCGCATGGCTGAAACTCCAAGCGGTATGTTGAATTCCATCGGTTTGCAAGGCCCAGGAATTGATGCCTTCCTTGTCGAAGATATCCCTTGGCTTGCATCTCAAGGAGCGAGAGTTATTGTTTCCATTGCAGGCGAAACTGCAGAGGAATATGGCGTCTTAGCCAGAAAATTAAGGGGAGTCTCAGGAATTTCAGCGATTGAGGTGAATATTTCCTGTCCCAACGTAGAAAATAGAGGATTGGTATTTGCTTGTGATCCGAATAGCGCCTCCGACGTCGTCAAAAGCGTTCGCGGAATCATCGGAGGGGAGTTACCAATACTTGCTAAGTTAACTCCCGATGTAACAAATATTGCTTCGATTGCCGCTGCAGTTATCGGCGCTGGCGCAGACGGAATCGCAATGATAAATACTGTCCTAGGAATGGTCATTAATACCGAAACCATGCGCCCACATTTAGGTGGAAAGACTGGCGGCTTATCAGGGCCAGCTATCAGGCCAATCGCAGTACGGGCTATTTATCAAGTGCGAGAAGCTCTGCCTAACGTTTCAATTCTTGGCATGGGTGGGGTGGCATCCGGTAAGGACGCTTTTGAGATGATTTTGGCTGGCGCGTCCGGAATTTCTATTGGCACAGCATCTTTTGGTGATCCATCCGCGGTACATAGAATCCAAAACGAGTTGAGAGAGATTTTGATCAATAAAGGTTTTGCCTCCGTTAAAGAAGCGGTTGGATATGCGCATAGAGCAAATGTGACGGAAGGTGACCAGATTTGAAATCACCAATTATCTTGGCAATGGATACCAACGAGTTAGATATTGCTAAACAATGGATCTCATTGACCACCGAGTCCGTTGGTATTTATAAATTAGGTTTAGAGTTTTTCTTGAAATTTGGCCAAGCGGGCGTACGTGCAATTCAGAACGAAACTGATTGCGAAATCTTTTTAGATCTTAAATTGCACGATATTCCAAATACCGTTGCTTCTGCAACTGCGCAAGTTGCACCGCTAAAACCTAAGTTTTTAACGGTGCATGCATCTGGTGGTGGCGCCATGATTAAAGCCGCTTCAGTAGCTGCTCCGAATACCGAAATCACTGCAGTTACGATACTTACCTCGTTATCACAAGAGGATATGGTTGAAATTGGATACGAAGGTAGCCCACTAAATAGAGCAATCGAACTTGCTAAATTAGCAGTTAATTCTGGTGCCAGGGCAATTGTCTGTTCTCCACTTGAAATTCAAGGAATTCGAAGTGCAATTCCAGATCATATTTCTATTATCACGCCGGGTATCAGGCCACTTGGCGAATCAGGTGGAGATGATCAAAAGCGTGTGATGGATCCAAAGAGCGCACTAAATGCCGGAGCTAACTACCTAGTCATAGGACGACCTATTACATCCGCACCTAATATTCCTGAAGCTGCGAAAAAGATTTTAAATGAGGCGTTAAGTTAATTGCCTATTCCACCGAAACTTACCCCAGAGCAACGTGCGGCAGCGCTTGAAAGCGCTAAACAAGCAAGACGTACTCGTTCGGATATTAAGGAGCAGGTAAAAACTGGGCAACTCAAGGTACTTCAAGTAATTGAATTAGCCTCCACAAATGAAGCGATAGCGAAAATGCGAGTCTCAGAACTTTTGGAATCGATACCTGGTGTCGGTAAAGTTAGGGTCACCACAATACTCAACCGTTTAGGTATTTCTGATACCCGGCGAATTCAAGGATTAGGAGTCTTGCAATTGCAAAAGTTGAAGCGAGAGTTCGCTCCACAAACTGGCGCAATTCGCCCTGGAAAACTCTTTGTCTTATCTGGTCCAGGTGGCGTTGGCAAAAGCACTATTACTAAAGCGCTGGCAGATTACCCAGAATTTTGGGTTTCGATTTCGGCGACTACTCGCTCACCTAGATCAGGTGAAAGAGATGGCGTTGATTACTTTTACATTTCAGAAGAAGAATTTAGTCGACGAATCACAGGTAATGAATTTCTTGAGTGGGCCGAATTCGCTGGCAATAAATATGGCACACCAGCAAACCAAGTTTTAGAGAAATTGAAGGCTGGTTTCAATGTGATACTTGAAATTGAGATTGATGGGGCGCGACAAGTAAGAAAGAGTTCTCCAGAGGCACAGCTAATTTTTATCGCACCTCCATCATGGGAAGAGTTGGTCAAACGCCTTGAAGGAAGAGGGACTGATTCGGATGAGCGCCGAGCAGAGCGTTTGGCCCTAGCCCAAGAGGAGATGGCCGCGCAGAGCGAGTTTGATTATGTGGTCGTAAATGATCAATTGGATAGAGTGATAGCCCAACTGCTATCTTTAGCCGGTAATAAGGCACCTTAAGCATTAACACGGGAGAGCAATGGACGGCATTACAAATCCACCAATCGACGAACTTCTCGATAAGAGCGGTTCTAAGTACAGCTTGGTGCTCTATGCAGCAAAGCGTGCTCGCCAAATCAATGCATATTACTCACAACTTTCTGAAGGCCTACTCGAATACGTAGGACCTTTAGTAGAAACACATGTTCACGAGAAGCCACTTTCGATCGCAATGCGTGAAATCAACGATGGTCTTTTGACTATCGAAAGCCTTGAGCCTACAAACTAGGAATCTCTAACCGAGTCATGTCCGAGATTCTGCTCGGAGTAGGTGGCGGAATTGCTGCCTACAAATCATGCGATTTATTGCGCCGCCTTCAGGATTTAGGTCATGAAGTTACAGTTGTACCTACGCCGGCAAGTTTAAATTTCGTTGGTAAGGCAACTTGGGAAGCGCTCTCGGGCAAACCTGTTCACACGGAAGTTTGGGAAGCCGTTGATCGAGTCAACCATGTTGCTCTTGGTGATCGAGCTGATTACATAATTGTTTCACCTGCAACTGCTGATTTAATCGCCAGACTTTCAGCCGGTAGGGCAGATGATTTATTGAGCAATTCAATACTTGCCAGCGATGCAAAGAAATTAATAGTGCCAGCAATGCATCCCAAGATGTGGTTTAACGCTGCTACTCAAAGCAATATTAGAAAGTTGCGCGAACTAGGTTTTATTGTTATGGAACCAGATAGCGGAAAATTAACTGGCGGTGATTCTGGCGTCGGTCGTCTGCCAGAAAGCTCAGCCATTATAGATAAATTCAATAATGAGATTTCGGTTGAGCAAGATTTGAATGGTTTTAAAGTACTGATCTCCACGGGTGGCACCAGAGAAGCAATCGATGACGTTAGGTTCATTGGCAACAAATCAAGCGGTAAACAGGGTTTGGCTTTTGCAAGAATTGCAAAGGCAAGAGGCGCAGAAGTGGTTTTAATCTCCGCAAACGTCGATACTTCCAGAGAATTTGGCATCTCAATTATCAAAGTTGAGAATACTGAGCAATTACAGAGCGCCTTACAGACCGAGTTTCCCAAATGTGACGTACTAATTATGGCTGCCGCTGTCAGTGACGCGAAGCCGATTCCAGCTACAGGCAAAGTTAAAAAGCAGAGCTACAGCAAGCTCGATTTGGTCCCAACTCCGGACTTGTTAGCAGATATCGCTAAACAAAAGAACTCTCAAATTTTGGTGGGCTTCGCTGCAGAAGAAAGTGCAAATCTCTTGCAAGAAGGTAAAAGAAAATTGGCTGCTAAAAGCCTAGATTTTATATATGCCAATGACATTGCAAGTGGAAGCATTTTTGGTTCAGACACCACTTCGGGGTTGATTATTAGCGCCCGTGAAGATGAGATCGAAGAAATTCATCAAATCAGCAAGGAATCCCTTGCGACACGATTACTAAATAAGGTCTCTGAAAGGTTAAACTCACCCAATGTCTAAGCGCCTATTTACGAGTGAATCAGTTACCGAGGGTCATCCAGATAAGATTGCGGATCAGATTTCCGATGCAATATTGGATTCGCTTCTAGCTCAAGATTCAAAGAGTCGAGTAGCGGTCGAAACCTTAATTACCACCGGACAAGTTCACGTGGCCGGCGAAGTAACTACCAATGGTTATGCAGATGTAAACACCATTGTGCGTGAGACGGTTCTTGGAATTGGTTACGATTCTTCAGATAAAGGTTTTGATGGCAATTCATGCGGAGTATCTATCTCGATAGGACAGCAATCTCCTGATATTGCACAAGGGGTAGATGATGCTTATGAAGAGCGTGTTCAATCATCTGCCGATCCATTAGATTTGCAAGGTGCCGGTGACCAAGGATTGATGTTTGGTTATGCATGTAACGATACAAAAGAATTAATGCCACTGCCTATTTGGTTAGCGCACGAATTAGCACTACAACTTTCAAAGGTACGCAAATCTGGTGAACTTGGTTATCTTCGTCCGGATGGCAAGACCCAGGTAACCATTGAATACGATGGCGATAAAGCTGTTGCATTAGATACAGTAGTTATTTCCAGCCAGCATCATGCTGACATTGATGTTGCCAAGAAATTGACGCCTGAGGTAATCGAATCAGTAATCAATCCAGTATTAGCGAAGATTGATTTACCTAAAGCGAATTTAAGAACCCTGATTAATCCAACTGGACGTTTCGTAGTAGGCGGACCAATGGGAGATGCTGGCCTGACAGGCCGCAAGATAATCGTTGATACATATGGCGGAATGGCCCGTCATGGTGGTGGTGCATTTAGCGGTAAGGATCCTTCAAAAGTTGATCGCTCTGCAGCCTACGCAATGCGATGGGTGGCCAAGAATGTGGTTGCGGCAGGTTTGGCAGATCGTTGCGAAGTTCAAGTTGCCTATGCAATTGGTAAAGCGCAGCCAGTTGGTCTATTCGTTGAAACTTTCGGGACCGAAAAAGTGCCAGTCAATAAAATTCAGGATGCTGTGCTTGACGTATTTGATTTAAGACCAGCGGCAATTATTAAGGATTTGGATCTGCTGCGTCCGATTTACTCCAGGACCAGTGCTTATGGGCACTTTGGCCGAGAACTTCCTGAGTTCACTTGGGAGAAAACTGATCGCGCAAGCAAATTAGCTGCTAGCGTTAAGTAATTCATGCAAGCGCCACTTAAATTAAAAAGTGAGCGGGTAGGCAAGTTAACTCTCGCAGAAGAGAATCCAATTTTGTCGGTGTTTGTTGACACCGGCGTATTTCATTTAGATTATGAATTTGACTATCTCTTGCCTAGTAAATTCGATTTAAAACCTGGCCAATGGGTATCGGTGCCATTCAATGGCCGTAATTGCTTAGGCTTAATTGCTTCGCGATCGAATAAAAGTGCTCCTAGAAAAGCATTGCCTATTAATCGTGGTATCAAAGGGCCCTATATAAGTCATGATCATCTCAACTTCTACAAAAAAGTTGCCAATCGGTGGTGTGTGCCACTATTTGATGTGCTTCGATTTGTCACAAAATATAGAGAGCAAAGCACTGACGCTGATTCAAAATTGGGTAATAGCAAACGGATCTATCTGCAATTACCACCGGATAAAAATGAAATTGAAGCAATCAGAGAGTTGGCTCGCAAAACTTCAAAGAGTGGACCTACCCTTTTAATCGTGCCCGAATCAAGGGTCGCTACTCAGTTTGAGAATGAGGAATTTGATGTCTCAATGCGGGCTGGAGCTCTATCTCCAAAGCGGTACATGAATGTTCTGGTGCTTCGCGAAGAATCTGAGCATCACTACGAGCTAAAAAGCCCAGGGTTTAATACTAGAGATGTGGTCTTACTTAGAAATGAAATTCTCGGTGAGAATGTGATTTTCGCAGGATACTCACCATCTCTGGAAATGAATCGTCTAATTCAAATGAAGTACATTAATTTCAAAGGTAGCTCCGGAAGACTAAATATCAATGTGAGCCCTGCAATTCAAGGAGAACTGATACCAAGTAGGTTAATCAAAACATTTAAAGAAGCACTTAAATCGGGAGTAGTTTTAGTAATTGTTCCAACTAAAGGTTACGGGCTGGCAATTAGTTGCGCTGCCTGTAGAAATATAGCCAAGTGCGAATGTGGTGGAAAGTTAACAAAACATAGTAAAGGCGCTCCGCCATGTTGCGTCATATGTTCAAAACAGTATGTGGATTGGCATTGCGCTTATTGCAAGATGAATCGTATTTATCTCTTGGGCAAAGGAATAGAACGGATTGCAGAGGAGTTTGGTAAGACATTTCCAAATACCAATATTCATATTGCTACTCAGGATAAAGAGATTGAAGGGGTAGTTGGTGCAGGATCAATAGTTATCGCCACAATGGGAGCTGCTCCGCAAATCAATTACTCAACGGCCTTCTTGCTGGAAGGACTCAATTTGGGTGTCGACTTACGTAGCGAGGAGAGATATCTTGCCAATTTGTTTAAATACGCAGCCTATGCCAAAGGTAGATTGGCGCTAGTCGAGCGGCAGGAACATCCCGCTGCAAACTCTTTAATTAGGTGGAATTCGCTTCCTTATCTAAACAGATTGTCTTTAGAATTAGAAGAAGTTGGTTTGCCGCCATATATGCGCCACTTGCTTCTAGCAGGTGAAGATTCAGAACGAATTTACACAGGAATATTATCTGCTATTCGTGATGGACGGCTTCCAAGTTCTACAAAGGTCTATTACTTGAATGGTAAAACTATCTCGGTTTATTTCGATATCAAGAGCTCACAACAAGTCTTGACCTTTTTTCTTGAATTTCAAAGGCGAAGATCAATGGCTAATAAACCGCATATTAAGTTGCGAGTAGACCCTTATTTGCTCGGCTAGAATAGGCGCATGTCAGTTCAACCAATTCGACTTTTTGGAGATCCAGTCTTAACGTCTCCTGCAGCAGTCGTGACTGCATTTGATAAAGAGTTACGCAAATTGGTAAAAGACTTGATTGATACCATGCAAGATGCACCAGGGGCGGGGCTGGCCGCTCCGCAAATAGGTGTGCCACTTCGAGTGTTTACTTGGGATGTTGACGATGAAGTTGGACACTTAGTCAATCCAATTCTGGATCTTTCGGATGAGTTGCAAGATGGCGAGGAAGGCTGCCTTTCTTTTCCAGAGTTGCGATACAACACACCAAGGGCATTTAGAGCTGTTGCAAAGGGCTTCAACATGTATGGAGACCCAGTCACTATTGAAGGAACCGAGTTCTTAGCGAGAGCTTTGCAACATGAAACAGATCATTTGGATGGAATTCTCTTTATTGATCGGCTGAACGATGAGAATCGGAAAGCTGCCATGAAAGAGATTCGTGAATCTGACTGGTTTGGGATAGCAAGTGCCAGCGGAAATCAACCGATTATTAAAGTTTCACCCCATAATACTTTCGGCAAAGGCCATTAATGAAGTTGGTCGTGGCCGCAACACCTAAAGTGGCGATACCAGCAATCGAGAAATTGCTTTTAAAGCATGAAGTAAAAATTATTACCCAACCAGATCGTCCGGCCGGTCGTGGCAAAAAATTACAAGCTTCTCCAATAGCGCTGACATTTCCTGCTGCAATCAAGCCTGAGAATGAAGAGCAGTTATCTGAAAGCTTACTTGGATCGGATTTATTGATAACCATCGGCTACGGAAGACTCTTAAAGGAAAGCACCTTATCGATCCCGAAATTTGGTGGCATAAATTTACATTTTTCTCTGTTGCCAAGCTGGCGTGGCGCGGCACCAGTGCAACGAGCAATAGAGGCAGGAGATAAAGTAACTGGAGTAACTGTCTTCCAAATGGATTCGGGAATGGATACTGGACCAATATGGACGCAGAGAGAGTTCGAAATACCTTACGGATTTAACTCCACGGATCTTTTTGATGCGCTTTCGCATTTAGGCACCGAGGCGCTGTTAGGCGCACTTGAATTGATTTCAAACGGCAGTTCACCAACACCTCAAACTGGCACTCCAACCATTGCCCGCAAAGTCTCTAAAGAAGAATGTCGTATCGAGTGGGAAGCTGAAACCATTTCAATTCTCCGCAAAATTAGAGCGTTTTCTGCTAATCCTGGTGTCTTTAGTTTCATACGTGGTGAATCAATCAAAATACTCTCTGCCCGGGAAAGCGAAGTTGATCTTCAGCCGGGTGAATTAAATAAGTCTGGACAGGTCGGCACCGGGGATGGCGCCATTCAGATAATTGAATTGGTACCTGCGGGAAAGCGAGCGATGGCGGTTTCCGACTGGCTAAATGGATTTAAGTTGCAACCAGGTGAAAGCTTTGAGTAAAAACTTTAAGAGGGTTGTTGTTGATAAGCCTAGACAAATTGCATTTGAAGTGTTCACTGATGTTATTCGTTCTGGTGCGTATTCCAATTTGTTGCTTCCGCAGAAATTGACCGCTAGCAATTTGGATTTGCGAGATAGGGCTTTTACTACTGAATTGGTGTACGGCTCCATTCGACAAATAGGTAGAAATGACTACGTAGCAGCTAAATTCAGCTCAAGACCATGGAGCGAAGTAGATTCTGGGATCGTAGACGTGGTGCGACTAGGCGCTTATCAGCTCTTTGACATGCGGGTACCAGAACATGCCGCAGTCGATGCAACTGTCAATTTAGCTCGAACTGTGCTTGGAGAGTCAAAAGCAACTTTTGTGAATGCTTTACTGCGCAAGCTGGCCGCTAAAACTCTAGAAGAACATCTAATTGAAGTTCAAGATGATTCTGTTTCTTCACTTTCAATCCGATTTAGTCATCCGGAATGGATAGTCAATAGCTATCGCGATTCGATACCGGATGTAGAAGAATTAAAGCTGCTGCTTACTTCAAACAATCTTCCGACAAGGCCAACTCTGGTTGCCTGGCCAGGAAAGAGCAGCGTTTCCGAGTTCTCCGGGGAGCTTGGTCAATACTCACCGTATGCGGTAAAAATAGATACACCGCCTTCTGAAATTTCTGCGATCCGTGAAAGACGTGCCGGTATTCAAGACGAAGGTTCCCAGATACTTGCACTCGCCTTTGCGGAGGCGGCAAAGGGACGCGAGCCTTGGTTGGACTTGTGCGCTGGCCCTGGTGGTAAAGCTGCACTTTTATCCTATATTTCTGAAAGTCCGATCTTTGCAAACGAGATATCTGAAAGTAGAGCCAATTTAGTTGAGCAAGTTGTAAAGCCTGGTACCAAAGTTTTCATTGGCGATGGCAGAGAATTTTCAGTGCCAGTGGGTTCGGTAATAGCAGATGTGCCCTGCACAGGTTTGGGTGCGTTAAGACGCAGACCAGAAGTTAGATGGCGAAGAACCCCTAGCGATTTGCCTAATCTGACAAAATTACAGTTCGAATTAGCTGCTCAGGCGGTCTCAATAATTCCTACCGGCGGGATATTTGGTTATGCCACATGCTCACCGCATACAGCAGAGACTCGTGCGCAATGTGCGTCAATTGAAAAGAAGTTAGATGTAGAGCGTATCGACGTTACGCCATACTTGCCACAAAATTTGAAGGACGCTACATCAAATGGATATATGCAACTTTGGCCACACCGCCACGAAACCGATGCCATGTTCTTGGCGCTTTATCGCAAACGATGACTAGGGGATAATTAAACATGGCTCACGTACGTATAACTCCTAGTATTTTGAATGCTGATTTAGATAATCTTGAATCAGAGATTTCAAAGATTTCTTCAGTTTCAGATTTGCTGCATTTAGATATTATGGACAATAAATTTGTTCCGAATCTAACTTGGAATTTCGAGGCCGCATCAGAAATTATTAGGAAAAGCTCACTACCGGTGGATGCTCATTTAATGATTGAGGACCCCGACATTCAGGCACCTAAGTATGCTGAGATTGGTTGCGCCAGCGTCACTATTCATTTTGAAGCAGCGCAGAATGTAAGGGCAACGCTACAGGCGATACGAAAAGAGGGAGCCAGGGCCGCATTGGCTATCAAGCCGAATACTGACTTTGAAGTTTTAAGAGATTTTAGAACTGAATTGGACATGATTTTAATCATGACGGTCGAGCCAGGGTTTGGTGGACAAAAATTTATGCAGGAGATGATGGGAAAAGTCCGCAAATCACGAGAATTAATTGGCGATGCTGATATTTGGCTTCAAGTTGATGGTGGTATTTCAACCGAAACTATAGAGATTGCTAGGAACGCTGGAGCCGATACCTTCGTCGCTGGAAGTGCGGTCTTTAAGGCGCAAGATCCGGCTGCGATGGTGACGCAGTTGCGAAAATTGGCAACGAAGTAACGCGTCCTTAAAGTAAAATTTCTTTATGAAAACGTTTGATGAGTTGTGGCTCGAAATCGGTCAGAAAATTGAGGCCGGCAAGACAGATTCAGGAACGGTTTCACTTATCAATTCTGGTGTTCACTCCATTGGCAAGAAGATTATGGAGGAGGCCGGCGAAGTTTGGATTGCTGCGGAGTATCAATCAAATGAAGAGCTGGCGCTAGAGATTTCCCAACTAATTTATTACCTACAAGTGCTAGCCAAGGCGCGCGGCATTTCGCTTGAAGATATTTATAAGGAACTTTAATGAAAATTGCCGTACCAAATAAGGGATCATTATCAGAAGCTAGCGCCCAAATTTTAAGAGAATCTGGGTATCGCCAAAGAACAGATTCGCGCGACTTGGTTTTGACAGACCCGGAAAATAATGTTGAGTTTTATTACTTACGTCCAAGAGATATCGCTTTATACGTTGGTTCAGGAGAGTTGCAGGCTGGAATCACCGGCAGGGATCTATTAATTGATTCCGGTGCTAGCGCTGAAGAAGTTATGTCGCTTGATTTTGGCGCTTCTACATTTCGTTTTGCTGCACCAGTAGGACAGAATTTGGTTCTTAAGGAAATATCTGGCAAGAGGATCGCATCTGCCTATCCAGGTTTAGTGGATAATTATTTAAGAGCCAATGGTGTAGCTGCGGAGATTGTTCGCTTGGATGGCGCTGTGGAATCATCCATACGACTAGGAGTCGCAGATCTGATTGCTGATGTGGTGAGTACTGGCAACACCTTAAAACAAGCCGGGCTAGAAATGTTTGGTGAGCCGATATTAAAGAGTGAAGCTATTTTGATTAAGAGAAAGAACGCACCGGACTCTCCGGAATTAGAAACTCTTAAGCGACGCCTCTCTGGAGTAGTTATCGCAAGACAATATGTACTTTTAGATTATGACATCAAGAAGGAGGCGCTAGCCAAAGCGTGCGCGCTTACGCCTGGGTTAGAGTCACCGACAATCTCTCCGCTAGCAAAAGAGGATTGGGTCGCGGTACGTGCAATGGTGCTTAGAAAAGAGACCAACCGCGTCATGGATGAACTTTGGGCAATCGGCGCTAGAGGTATTTTAGTTACCGACATACACGCTTGCCGTTTGTAAGAAATTATAAATAATTTAGAATTTCTCGAAGATCCCGTTTCTCGATCACGATATCCGCAACCTCTTTAAGGGCAGATTTTGCGCAAAAGGCGATGCCCACATCTGCCAACTTAATCATTTCAATATCATTAGCTCCATCGCCAATAGCTATAACTTGACTCGGCTGAAGCTCCTTTTTTAACTCCAAAAGATATGAGCTCTTCGCGTTACGATCAACAATCGGTCCTTTGGTCTGACCTGTTAAGGTTCCGTCAAATATCTCAAAACTATTAGCACGGTAGTGTTGGATTTTCAGTTCTTTCATTAAGGGGGATATAACTTCAATGAATCCTCCCGAAATAACAGCAACATAATCACCATTTGTCTGTAAATTAGAAATCAACTCAGCAGCACCCGTTGTGAGTGTTATCTTTTTTCCGACTTCGGAGAGCACATTGGTGGACAAACCTGCAAGCAATCTAACTCGACTACAAAGAGCGTCCTGAAAATCCAACAGACCATTCATGGCAAGTTCGGTAATTTCCTGCACTTCGCGGGAGACATTTGCGTGCGCGGCAATTAAATCAATAACCTCTTCGTTAATCAGTGTCGAATCAACATCAAAGAGGAATAATCGATTCATTGATAATCAACAACCAGATCAACACCGATTTTCTCAGCGGTGTTCAATAAATCCTTTTCTATAGCCTTTGCATGAGCTTTATCAAGGGAGAAATGAATAGCCAGAAAATATCGTCCTCTAATATCCATGCTCTGTTTGTCCAGAATGGTGATTACAAATGGCGATAGAGTTTCTAGGATTTCATTCTCGATATTTGGTGCACTTTCACCAGTTACCAAAACTAATCCAGTGAAATTTGAGTTCATAGCGCAATTTTAGGGCAGCGCTTGGGGTAATCTTGCCAACCTATGACACAGGTAGCTTCTTTCACGAATGTAGTGGTAACACGTTCGGGTAAGGATATTTTAGGTCCGATCTCTTTCACTTTATCCGAAGGGGAGCGATGGGTAATTCTTGGGCCAAACGGCGCCGGTAAATCCACTTTACTTAAATTGCTAGCTACCGAGATGCATCCGACTGCAGGCGAAGTTACTTTGTTAGGACAGAAACTGGGTAGAGTGGATGTTTTTGAATTGCGTACTCGAATTGGCATCTGTGCCTCAATGAAACATGAACAGATTCCAAGTGATGAGAGCGTCAAAGATGTGGTTCTTACATCTGCTTATGCAGTGCTAGGGCGTTGGAGCGAAGAGTACGACTTGTGGGATGAATCAAGAGCATCAGCACTTCTTGCTACTTTTGGAGTTCGTGACCTAGCTGAACGTTTGTATGGAACCTTAAGCGATGGAGAACGTAAACGGGTGCAAATCGCAAGAGCGCTCATGATTGATCCTGAATTGTTGCTTCTTGACGAACCTACCGCTGGATTAGATTTGGGTGGTCGCGAAGATCTGTTGTCTAGATTTGCTGAATTTGCAGATGATGTCAGATCACCCGTCACCGTTACCGTTACCCACCACATCGAAGAAATCCCGGCTGGTACTACACATGCGCTTTTACTTAAAGACGGCAAAATTGCGGTAAGTGGCCCCGTGAATCAAGTAATTACCTCACAACATGTAAGCGCAGTATTCGGAATAAACATCGATGTAATCGCACAAAATGGCCGCTTCTTTGCCAGAGCACAATAGTTTTAGCGAACGTATTCACGAACGTTGGCTAGAGCTCTTCCCAGATAGCTTCATTCAAGCGTTTAATTTACTTTCGAAGTTATCTGAATATCAACCAAAAACTGACGACGTATTTAAAGTTTTCGAAATTCCTCCAGAAAAAGTAGTTCTGGTCGTAGTAGGACAGGATCCATATCCTAGATCTGGTGATGCGATGGGTTTAGCATTCTCGATCAATCCAAATAGAACAATTCCTAAGTCCTTATCCAATATTTTCAAAGAGCTAAAAAGTGATCTGGGAATAGATCGAAATGACGGAGACCTTAGAGATTGGCAAGCTCAGGGTGTTTTTCTAATTAATCGAGTTTTAACCGTACCAACAGGCGAATCATTAGGTCATAAAAATATTGGCTGGGAAGAATTCACCGAAGAGATAATCGCTTTCTTGGGGAGATCTGGCAAAGTGGCGCTACTTATGGGCTCTAGCGCTCAAGAAATGGCTAAATACTTTGATAAAAAAGTAGTGACCGCGCATCCAAGTCCACTTAGCGCTTATCGAGGCTTTTTTGGTTCCAAGCCTTTCTCTCGCGTAAATGAGTTATTGGATAAGCCAATCAATTGGTAAAACTAGATAAAACTAAATAAAACTAAAAAGGGCGCCCACCGAATAGCGAGCGCCCTTTTTGGAACTTTCTATCTACTAGCCAACCCAAATATTAATTGGTGATGATAGGAAATAGACCATAAATAGAGCTCCCACAAGCAGTAGCAGGGGATGAACATCCTTGCGACGACCTTGTACAAAGCGAATCACAATATGTGAAACGAATCCTGCTCCGATACCTACTGAAATGTTGTAGGTAAAAGGCATCAAGATCATGGTTAGGAATGCTGGCATAGCAATTCCTAGATCGCTCCAATCAATATCCTTGATTTGAGTCATCATTAAGAAGCCAACGATTACCAACGCAGGGGTGGCAGCTTCGTAAGGGATTACCGCTACTAATGGTGAGAGGAAAGTTGTTAACAAGAAACAAATTCCAGTTACAACTGACGCAAGACCAGTACGAGCTCCTTCGCCAACGCCAGATGCTGATTCAATGTAAGAAGTATTCGATGAGATTCCTGAAGCGCCACCAGCAACCGCTGCTAATGAGTCAACCAGAAGAATCTTGTCGTTATTTGGAACTTCGCCATCGCGATCAATCAAATTCGCTTCGTGACCAATTGCTGTGACTGTTCCGACGGTATCGAAGAAGTCAGATAGCAAGAGTGTGAAGACCAATAGAATCGCAGCAACTGCTGAAATTCTGCTAAATGAACCAAGTAAGTTGAATGAACCAAGTAATGAGAAATCAGGTGTAGCAATTAGTTTCTCAGGAAGCGCAGGAACATTTAAGCCCCATCCCTTTGGATTGACCTTATCTGGAGCGACAAAATTTGGACCAATTTTAAATGCACTCTCAATAATGATTGCCAACACCGTAGCGCTAACAATTCCAATTAACAATGCACCCTTAGTCTTTTTAACCATCAGCGCAACAATTAGAAGTAAACCAATAACGAAAACCACAATTGGCCAGCCAACGAGATTACCGCCATCGCCTAGTTGCACAGGTACTGGACCAGTTCCGGTGCGACGAACGAATCCGGCATCAACTAGACCAATAAGTGCAATAAATAGACCGATACCTACTGAGATTGCGTACTTAAGTTGTTGCGGAACCGCTCTAAAAACTGCTTGGCGGAAACCAGTTAAAACCAAGACTGTGATGATCAAGCCTTCCAGCACTACAAGTCCCATTGCATCTGCCCAAGTCATCTTGGTTGCGATGCCATATGCGACGAAGCTATTTAGGCCAAGGCCAGTAGCTAGCGCCAATGGGAAATTTCCAACTACGCCCATGAGGATTGTTAATACGCCTGCCACAAGTGCAGTGGCTGCAGCAATTAGCGGCAGATTAGGAGCGTCGCCGCCACCTAAGAACTTGCCGTCTGCATCTTTAACGAATCCAAGGATTAGTGGGTTTAGCGCGACTATGTAAGCCATGGTGAAGAATGTGACAAGACCGCCACGAACTTCACGACCGACTGTAGATCCGCGCTCTGAAATTTTAAATAATTTTTCGAGCATGCTCTTCCTTTACTGTTTTGGTGACCGGGGTGTTTTCGACCCGGAGGGAAGGTGTAGAACAGACCTTAAAGGTTACTTAGAGGTAAAACGGGATACGACACCAAGGCTTATGGCTACTGATTGGCCGATAAATAGCGCGAAAATCGCGGTACCGAGGCCAATTCGCCCTCCTAGCGCAAAGCCGCCTAAGAAGGCGCAGCTCTCGATAGCTAACCGAATGCGACCAACTCGAACGCCGGATAACTTGTGCAGTGAAGTCATTAATCCATCGCGTGGCCCTGGACCAAGGCCACAAGTTATATAAAGAGCGGAGCCGACTCCAACCAGGGCGACGCCAAGGAAGTCATAAATTATGCCAATTGCCAAATTGCTAGCTTCCGGAAAGTTGCTTACTCCAAATTGAATTGCAATTGCAATGACCACGATATTTGCAAGAGTTCCAAAGCCTGGTCTTTCACCAAGCGGCCACCAGAAAAAGAGAACTACAGCTGAAATAAGAAATGTCGCAGTACCCATGTTTATTCCAAGTTTGAAAGATAAACCCTGCGCAAGAACCGACCAAGGCGCATTACCTGTAAGTGAATTTACAAGTAAGGCATCACCGAATCCAAAAATAGTTAAACCAAAAATAAGTATGGCAACCCGCTTAGGGGCAAGATCCCAACGGCCATTACCGGTCCAAGGCGTAATTGGAATTGTCCGATGCGGTCTAAGGAAATCCATTAGCCAAGACATTGAATAACCTTATCAGTTACCCTTTAGACATGTTCACAGGTGCCGGAACTCTGCTTAATATTGCCACGATTCTGATTGGTTCAGTAATTGGGATTTTTATTGGAGAGCGATTAAAAGAAGGTGCACGTAATTTAATTACCGATGTCTTAGGCATGATTACCATTCTCGGAGCGGCCTCGGCAGTAATTCCGCTTTTTAATGAACGCTATTTAGAAATGATTCCAAATGGCTGGAGTACCATGCCAATTTTAATTGCTTTACTTTTGGGTTCGTTAATTGGCTCTGCCTTGAACTTGGAACACCGAGTGGAGCAGTTAGGTGAAACACTTAGAAAGAAGTTCAAATCCGAAGAGGGCTCATTTGTCGAAGGGTTCTTAGATTCATCTCTGCTTTTTGCAATTGGACCTTTAGCGATCATGGGTTCAATAAGTGACGGAATTGGAAGCGGGATCGACCAGTTAACTTTGAAATCCATTCTGGATGGATTTGCGGCGATGGCATTTGCATCTTCGCTCGGTTGGGGAGTAGCAGCATCTGCGATCCCAGTTGGAATTTACCAAGGTTTTTGGACGCTAATCGGTCTGGCGTTAGGCAATGTAATGGCCGATTATCAATTGGATGCCATGACCATTACTGGTGGCATTTTGTTGTTGGGTATCGGATTAAGGTTGTTAAAAGTTAAAAATATTGCAGTCGGTAATCTTTTACCCGCCTTATTTCTTGCTCCAGTAATTGCTTTGCTTTTTAACTCATTTCTTTGAATATTACCTGAAATTTAAAACATCAAAATTTAAATCATCAAAAGGTAGCAAAGGTACTAGCGTCGATTACAAATCGATATTTAACATCGCTAGCAACCGTTCTCCGATAAGCCTCTTCCACGTAATCTGCATTAATGAGCTCGATATCGCTAACAATGTTATGTTGGCCGGCAAAATTCAGCATCTCTTGCAATTCTGGCATACCACCAATCATTGAGCCGGTAAGTGACTTACGACCATTTAACATCGCACCCGCACTTACTGCGTAAGGGCTATCAGGTAGCCCGATGATGACTAAAGTCCCATCAATCTTTAACGTAGCGAGATATTGATTGATATCAACCATTGCCGATACCGTATTAAGAATCAGATCAAATTTGCGCTTGAGCGGCTTTAGATCATCATCACTACGTACCACGACGAAATCCTGAGCTCCCATCCGCAGTGCATCTTCTTTTTTATTTGCACTATGTGAAAGCACAGTCACCTCAGCTCCCATTGCAGCTGCAAACTTAACTCCCATATGGCCAAGTCCACCTAAGCCCATCACCGCAACCTTTGATCCTTTAGTAACTTTGAAGTGCTTAATAGGTGAGTAGAGCGTAATTCCTGCGCATAAAAGTGGTGCCACGCCAGCCATGTCCAAATTGCTTGGAATGGTGACTGCATAATCCTGGTCGATTACGAATCCATTTGAATAGCCACCAAATGCGATGGTTTTACCATCTCTCTCATAGCCATTGTAAGTGCCAGTCATTCCTTCATCGCAATATTGTTGTAAACCAGATTTACATGGTTCACAAATACGACATGAATCGATAAAGACGCCCACTCCGATTCGATCACCGATTTTGAATTTTGAAACCGAGTTACCAATTTCAGTTACGACTCCAACGATTTCGTGCCCTGGCACCATGGGAAATAACGCCGGACCCCATTCTTCGCGAACCTGATGAATATCTGAGTGGCAAATTCCGGCATGTGTAATTGTGAAGACCACATCTGTTGCTGAAGGAGATCTACGTTCGAACTCAAAGCTCTCAAGAGGGCCGCCTGCCTTTAGCGCTGCCAATCCTTTAACTTTCATGAATTGCTCCTTTGATTCATTTATCCCGTTAATCCGGTTAATCCTGCTAATCCTGGAATGGAAGAGTTGGAGGAGAGATGTGAGTAGCTTGTGATGCTCGCGCGTTAATTTTGCGCATATGGTGTCTTCGACACAAGACTTCGTAGGCAACTTCATCTTTGGAATTGGTATCTCCGACTACAACTTGTTCACCCTCGGTCACCATATTTCCATTGATAACGCGGGCATTATGTGTGGCAGGTTCGCCACACCAACAGAGCGCCCTTACCTGAAGGGTCTCTACACGATCTGCCAATTCCACAAGGCGTTGAGAACCCGGAAACAATTTAGTTCTGAAGTCGGCCAAAATTCCAAAGGCATAAACATCAATGCCGAGTCCATCAACAATCATGGCTAACTCCTCAATTTGACGCTCTGTGTAGAACTGAGCTTCGTCGCAGATAATAAAATCTATTCTCTCGCCGAGAGACATACGTTCAATTGTCAATCTATGAATATTTAAATCTGAATCAACTTCAATAGCGCTCTTCTGCAAACCTAACCTTGAGGAAATTAGACCTTCGCCAGCACGATCACGGTTAGTGAAAACTAGACCATTTCTTCCGCGAGTTTCATGATTGTGTGCAGTCTGAAGTGCAAGGGTGGATTTTCCAGAATCCATCGTCCCGCAGTAATAAATCAGCTCCGCCATGGCGTTATCTTGCCACGAGTGAATCGAGTTTTTCGCTCAATCTTGGCTCTAGATGGAGCGCCATATCTACCGTTATGTGGGTGCGGTCACGATAGGCAAGCAAACTATCAACTACCGCTGGACACTTATCAGTGCACAGATAAGGAGTCGGATCAAAAATATTCTTAGCTTTGTATGGAATTCTATCTGGAATTCGAGTGTCGCAATCCTCTTCAGAGGTAAGACAAATTGGAATATCTCGATTTGGATAAGGCGTATCTCTGATTAAAAGATAATCGAAGCTGAAATTTTCTCCTCGCAGATACTCTGTCACTCCAACTTTGTAATGTTCAAAGTTACCAACTACCACCAACTCCGGTTTAATCGTGGCAATCTCTTCAAGAGCATTTGCTTTAAACTTAAGACAATTTTCCGCTTTGAATCCACCACTATCCTTAAGCGGCAGCGACAATGCTGGGCAGCTTGATTTTGTGTAAACATATAACTTAAATTTATTTCGCTTGGCCCAAATATCTAAAGCCGGAAACCATTGTGCAGCATGTGAATCTCCGAAGAGCGCTATAGATCGATTTCCCTGAGTATCTCCGAATACGCAACCCTCTTTAATGACATAACCTTCGTAACCTTGATGGCATCCATTGTTGTAAATAATTGGTTTTGCCAAGGAATATTCCGATTTGGTAGCAGTTTTATCAAAAGCAAACGCCGTTCCACTAAGTAGAAGCGCGGAAGCGACCAAACTAACCAAGAGAGTTTTATCTCGACTCTGCATTTTTCGAAGTGGATTTTCAATAAATTTATAGGTCAGTGCTGCAATCGCGATACAGAAAATAATTATGAATAGTTTCTCTTTGTCACCTAAATCTCTTTTCAGATAAATGGGTGGAATTACCAACAGTGGCCAATGCCATAAATATATTGAGTAACTCCAATTGCCTATGGTTTGCGCAATCTTGCTATTTAGAATGGTTTCTAGTTTAAATTTTTCATTATGGGCTTGATTATGGATGGAACATATAACCATCGCTGCGCCAAGAATCGGAAATAGCGCCGGAATACCCGGAAATTTTGTTGATTCATCAAATATTAGAGCGCTAGCAAGAATTGAAACTATACCCAGATTCATAAGTTTTGCTCTGATTCGATAGAGGGCAATCAGCGCACCTAATCCGAGTTCGAAAGCTCTACTCGGAAGGGAGTAAAAGGCGAAAATTGGCGCAACGCTAATTAGGTAGATCGAAAAAAAGAAACTGGCTAACGTCACAATGATTACAAGCTGCTTTCGTCTCCTTGTGAAAAGCATCAATAGCAAAGGCCAAAAAATATAGAATTGTTCTTCAACTGCTAGAGACCAAAAATGAACTAATGGCGAAGGCTCGGCTCCTAAGTTCTGATAATCATTTGCCCAATAAGCGAAGAAGTAATTTGAAAGATACCAAGTGCCAGCTAACAGCTCCTTGGCAAAATCTGCTCTAGCTCCACTCGGAGCTATAAACCAGTATGCAAGTGAAGTTGCAGCTAAAACCAAGAAAGCTGCCGGGAGCAATCGTTTTGCACGTCTCAAGTAAAATTTCTTGAAAGAGAAATCACCATCGTTAATAATTATCGAAGTAATTAGAAATCCAGAGATTACATAAAATACATCTACGCCGATATAACCACCTGGTAACCATCCAGCATGGAACAACAGCACCAAGGTAACCGCTAGGGCGCGCAGCCCCTGAATTTCTTTAGAACGAAGCACTAAACGATAAAGATTGCGTGAATTTCTAGATCTGGAAACTCGGCCTTGAGCTTCGCTCTACCGCCGAGCGCAGCAATCTCAAGAAGTACGCCAATACTGGTTACCTTTGCACCAGTTGCTCGTATAAGTTTAATCGCGGCAGCGAGCGTGCCACCGGTGGCTAGAACATCGTCAACTAAAAGTACGGTTTCACCAGCTTTTGCAGCATCTTTATGAATCTCAATTACATCTTGGCCGTATTCCAATCCATACTCTTGTCTATGGACATCATGTGGCAATTTTCCTTTTTTACGAATAGGAATAACTCCGCGCTTACTTTGCACTCCAATGGCGGCAGCAAAGAAGAAACCACGCGCTTCGATTCCAGCAATCAAATTGGCAGACTTATCTTCAGCGCTCATCAGCTCCGCAACTGCAGTTAAGGCGTTGCCATCTCTTAATAGCGGGGTGATATCTCTAAAGAGGATTCCTGGTGATGGATAATCTGGAATGTCACGAATGAGAGCGCGCAGTTCGTCCTTGTTCATGGGGTTACCTTATATAAGGTTCCAATATTTTTAATCAAAGAAGCCAAACCTAAAGAGGCTATTTGAAAAACGTGTCCGAAAGGGGACTTGAACCCCTAAGGCCTTGCGGCCACAAGCACCTCAAGCTTGCGCGTCTACCAATTTCGCCACCCGGACTAAAGTTGCACCGCCTACCTTAACTCAAAAGGTAATTCCGCCACAAAATAAGCCAGAAACAAGAGAAAACAAGAGAAAACAAGACAAAAGCTCTGTAAGGCGAGAGAATCCTTCTTATGAGTAACGCGATTACCGAAGATGCAATACGAATTTGCCAAGACTTAATCCGAATTCCGAGTGTGAATTATGGAGAAGGCAAAGGGGACGAAAAGGCAGTAGCAGAGTATGTAGTTGCCTCGTTAGCTGAAGTTGGCATCGATGCCAAAATTTATGAATCCGCACCTAATCGTTGCAATGTTATTGCCAACATTGAGGGAGTAGATCCAAATAGGCCCGGCTTAGTTTTGCATGGTCATATTGATGTGGTTCCGGCGGCAGCGGAAGAATGGCAAGTAGATCCATTTAGCGCAACCATTAAAGATGGCGCTATTTGGGGTCGAGGCGCAGTTGATATGAAAAATGTTGATGCAATGATTCTGGCTATTGTCAGATATTGGGCACGAAATGGCATCAAACCTCCGCGCAATATTGTGCTTGCATTCTTTGCAGATGAGGAAGCAGGTTCATCTTTTGGTTCAAGATGGATGGTCAAGGAACATCCTGAAGTCTTTAAGAATTGTTCACAAGCAGTTTCAGAAGTTGGTGGATTCTCCGTCACGCTCTCTAATGGTAAACGCCTTTACATGATTGAGGCCGCGCAAAAGGGTATTCATTGGGTTAAATTGACGGCACACGGGCAAGCTGGGCATGGTTCATTTATTAATAACCAAAATCCAGTTACTGCATTAAGTGAAGCAGTTGCAAAGATTGGAAATTATGAATGGCCACAAACTTATACAAAGGCAGTTCGAGAACTTTTCACTGCAATTGCAGAAGCTCTTGGCAGACCTTTAGGTGATGACTATCGTGAATTCTTAGTAGAAATTCCCTCCGTTGCCAGAATGATTGCTGCAACCTTGCAAAATACTGCAAACCCAACCATGTTGGATGCAGGTTATAAAGCAAATGTGATTCCGAAAGAGGCAAGTGCAGTAGTAGATGGCCGGTTCTTACCAGGGCATGAAGATGCGTTAAATCGCACGATTGCCGAGATTGTTGGCCCACAAATTAAGATCGAAACCGTTACGCACGATATCGCGCTAGAAGTTCCATTTGAAGGCGAATTGGTTGAGGCAATGAAATCCGCAATCCTTAAGTTAGATCCGGAGGGAATTCCAGTTCCATACTTAATGAGTGGCGGTACTGATAACAAAGCGTTAAGCGAATTAGGAATCGTAGGGTACGGTTTTTCACCGTTGAGATTACCCGCAGACCTAGATTTTATGGCGTTATTCCACGGTGTAGATGAGCGAATACCGCTTGAATCACTTGAGTTCGGCGTTAAAGCTTTAGAAGATTTCTTGCTTAACTGCTAACTTCGTTTAAGGCCGCTCTAACAACTTCTGGAAGAGATATCTCTTCGCTTCTTAGAATTCCTCTTAGTTGTGCACCAGTACGCGCCCCAACGATTGCACTGGTAACACCAATTGCATCGCGGACCCAAGCAAGTGAGACCTCAAGTGGTGAATAACCTAAACCATCTGCAGCAACTTGTACGGCTTCGACGATTCTTTTGGAGCGCTCATCCAAGAATGGTTCGATAAAGCCTGCAAAATGCGGACTTGCGCCACGTGAATCAGATGGAATCCCATTTCGATATTTACCTGTTAACACGCCTCGACCCAAAGGCGACCAAGCAAGTAGTCCTACATTCAACTCGGTGACACAAGGTAGAACCTCATTTTCAACTTGGCGATTGAGCAATGAATATTCATTCTGAGATGTCGCAATTGGAGCTTTCAATTCTTGCTTAGTAATCGCTCTTGCTGTCTGCCATCCTGAATAGTTGCTAATGCCGACATATCTGGCTCGCCCTGATTGATATGCAGTTTCCAGGGCGGCAAGAGTGTCATCTAGTGGAGTTTCGTCATCCCAAGTATGTACTTGCCATAAATCTACATAATCTGTTCCGAGACGCTTTAACGAATTATCTAACTCGGAGAGCAGTGCGCCTCGAGATGTGTTTACAGTACGCACGCCATCAATGAATACGATTCCCGCCTTTGTCGCGATAACTACATCTTCACGTTTAAATAGCGATCCGACCAATCCGCCGATAACTTTCTCAGAATCTCCAGCTCCATAAACTGCAGCTGTGTCAAAGAAATTACCACCGGCATCGAGAAACGCTCTGGCTTGATCAGCAGCCTCGTGTTCATCTGTATCTCGACCCCAAGTCATTGTTCCGAGGCCAAGACGCGATAGTGAGAGTCCAGTGTTACCAGCCTTGCGCAATTCCATAGCGTGAACTTAGACGAATTATGGTTAATTGCATTAACCTTTAACTCTCATGTCTCGAATATTCTTGTTGCGTCACGCACACTCAGTAGCCAATGCCAAAGGTATCTTGGCTGGCCGGATGGAGAATATTCCACTTTCCAAAGAAGGCCTTGACCAAAGATCCCGGCTCTCATCACGCTTTAGTGGTGCAAAATTCGATCAAGTGCTCTCTTCTCCGATACAAAGATGCTTAGAGACTCTTGCTGAATTAAACTTGAAAGTAGAAATTGCAGATGAATTTCAGGAAGTGCATTACGGGGACTGGACTGGAAAGAAGACCTCTTCTTTAATGAGAAATGCGGCTTGGCGAGAAATTCATAAAAACCCCGCCTCGGTCAGGTTTCCTAACGGTGAGACCTTACCGGAGGTGCAAACTCGAGCCTTATTGGGAATCGATAAGTTTCTACATAATAAATCAAAAAACATTTTGATTTCGACACATGCAGATGTAGTTAAAGTATTGATTTTGCATGCTTTAGGTACACACCTGAATAATATCGACAAAGTGAGTATCGACAACGCCAGCATATCTATCATCGACAGAACCAAAGAAGGTTTAAGGGTCATTAAAGTGAATGATACGTCGGCAAATGTAAAAGATTTTCTGATATGAGCCGTATACGCAGATTAGATCCGGTAGAAAGTTTCATTGTAGGAACTATTGGTCGGCCAGGTGAGCGAGAGTTCTATTTGCAAGCTAAGTTTCAGGGAGCAATTCATAGTTTTGCAATCGACAAGAGCCAAGTAATCGCTCTGGCTGATCGAATTGCAATGCTTATTGGTGAGTTGAAAGCAGCTGATTATAGATTTGAAAATGTAGTTGCCGTAAATCTCGAAGTTCCCTTGATTCCCGAATTTCAAATTGGTGTAATCGGAATAGTTTGGCTCGGAGAGAGCGAGCAGGTTTCGCTTGATATTCAAGAAATTACCGAAGGAGATAACGATTTAAATCTGGAGGGCGAGGAGGGTCCAGCTGTATTTCGAATCATGATGTCGCCAGACATTGCTAATGCCTTTATTGGTCAATCAAGAAAGGTAGTTGCGGCAGGTCGTGCGCCTTGTCCATTCTGTGGCTTACCTATCAATAAGGATGGACACTTATGTCCAAGAGCAAATGGATATCGAAGATAGCTTTGCACAACTTAAAACTGCTCCAATAGAAATTGTGGGCAGATTAGTTGATGCCTCGAACGCTTCACTTTTTTGTAAAGTGGGCAACGTAAATGCAATCTATAAGCCAATTGCGGGTGAGCGACCCTTGTGGGATTTTCCAGATGGAAATCTTGCTTCTCGCGAAGTTGCTGCGTTTAAAGTAAGCGAAGCACTTAAGCTAAATTGTGTGCCGCCAACAATTCTGAGAGAGGGCCCATTCGGAGAAGGTTCGCTGCAACTATGGATTGATGAATGCGAAGAGGTAGGCGAGCGTTACTTAGAGGAGAGCAATGAATTGCGCAAAATTGCCCTACTTGATGCAGTTATCAACAATACCGACCGAAAAATAGGTCATCTTCTCTACAAAGACAATCAGATTTTTGGTTGCGATCATGGTGTTACGTTTCATCAGGACTTCAAATTACGCACCGTACTCTGGCAGTTTGCCGATCAACCACTAACTGAATCAGAACGAAATTCATTAGAGAACATGGATGTGGATTTATCGACCTTGATAACCGAGGCCGAAATAGCTGCCACGAATGCCAGAGTTGCAAAACTATTGCAAGAGAATCGCTTTCCTTTACCGCCTACCGATTGGCCCGCGATTCCATGGCCACCATTTTAGAATACATATTTGGACGCTTAAGTTAAGATTCGCTAATGAAGAGCTGGCCAACAACGTCGATACCTAAAGTTGCCAAGGCCATCAAACCACTAACAATTTACTCTACCGAGCAACAAGGTTTAGTTGAGTTTCCAATCAAGAGTAGATACCAGATGTATGTCTGTGGAATTACTCCGTATGACGCAACACATCTTGGACATGCGGCAACCTATTTAACCTTTGATTTAATACACCGATTTTGGCTAGCCCAAGGCGCTTCGGTAAATTTCATCCAAAATATCACCGATATTGACGACCCCTTACTTGAAAGAGCTAATCGAGATGGTGTTGACTGGAAAGATTTAGCTCACTCCCAAATCGATCTTTTTCGCTCTGATATGGAAATGCTGCGAATTTTGCCGCCAACGCATTATGAGGGGGCAGTGGATGCAATTCCAGATGTAGTGGAAGCAATTGCCACCTTGGATGAAAAAGGTGCGGTTTACGATATTGATGCAGATAAATATTTTGCAGTACACAGCGATGAAAATTTCGGCGGAGAATCGCATCTTTCACATGACGAAATGATGACAATATTTGCTGAACGTGGTGGTGATCCAAAACGCAATGGTAAGCGAGATCCTCTCGATGCGCTTTTATGGTTGGCGCATCGAGATGGCGATCCCTATTGGCCGTCACGTTATGGAAATGGGCGACCAGGTTGGCATATTGAATGTGCGGCAATCGCACTGAAGTTTGCTGAACCCTCGCAAGATTATGTAATCGATATTCAAGGTGGCGGAAAGGATTTAATTTTTCCACACCATGAAATGTCAGCCTCGCAAGTAAAAGTTTTGACTGGCAAAAAATTTGCTAAGGCATATGTACACGCGGCGCTGATAGGACTTGACGGCGAAAAGATGAGTAAATCAAAAGGAAACCTGGTATTTGTTTCCAAATTGATTGAAACTGGCGTGCAGCCTATGGCAATTCGTTGGGCCTTACTTAAACGCCCGTATTGCAAGGAATATATGTGGCAGCGTAATGAAACGACTGTTGCGCAACAAGAACTGGATGCTTTAGCCGCCAAGTTAAGCAGATCTCAAATTCCGCCAACCGAGAGTTTGATTGCGCAGATTTACAATTTACTAGCTGATGATTTGAAGAGTGATCAAGCAATAGCTGAAATCAATAGCTGGGTAGCAAGTCAGGGAAGTGGCGGCAATGCACAGGCATTGCGCGATGTAATCGATGCGTTATTGGGAGTCGTCCTGCCTGCGTAAGAATCTTTCCAATTCTTTAGCTATTTCATCGCCAGTGGTCTCTTCAAAATCAATGTCATCTTTATCAGCCTCTAATTGTTTGACGTATTCGCTTATTTCGGAATCTTCCTCCGCCAATTGTGAAACTGCAATCTCCCAAGCTTTTGCAGCCTCCGCTAAATCTCCAGTTGGGATTGCGATACCAAAGAAATCAGCAAGTTCATCAATTAATGCAAGGGTGGCTTTTGGCGATGGGGAACCCGATGCGTAGTGGGGTAAAGCTGCCCACAATGAGAAAGCATCTAGTTCTCGGCGCTGACAGAAGTCTTGAATAACTCCAAGGATTCCAGTTGGACCTTCGTAACGACTTACCTCAAATCCAATTCTTTCAGCTAAATCGGAATTAGAACTTGTGCCGGTTACAGAAATTGGTCGCGTATGTGGAGTATCAGCAAGTAATGCACCGAGTGTTATAACCAAATTAACTTCAAGATCATCAAAAAGATCTAGTAGCTCATCTGTAAAGGTTTGCCATTTAAAGGATGGTTCAGGGCCAATTACAACCACAAAATCAAAATCTAGGTGTGGAGTGTAAATCGCATAGGCAACAGTCTTTGGCCATTTCAACTGTCGAATTTGGGAATTATCAATGAAGACCATTGGGCGTATTTGTTGAAAATCATAAAAATCTTCAGAAATACACTCCGCAATAAGATTTGCTTGATTTCCCCAAGAATTTAGTAAATGTGTAATGGCACCAGTTGCCGCTTCACCAGCATCATTCCAACCATTAAATGCAAGCACCGCAACTGGATTGCGTAGCTCAGGAATCTGGTGAATTTGCACAAGAACACCTTACGGTAACCTTTCGTTCATGGCGAGCCAATTCTTCGACGCGGTCTTCTTTGATATGGATGGCTTAACGATAAATTCAGAACCACAGTGGCTTGAAGCAGAACAGGAACTGACGGCTCCTTATGGCTATAAATGGACCTTGGAAGATCAAGCATATTGTTTGGGTGGGCCACTAACTAAGCTTGGAAAATATATCTCCGATGTTACTAACGGCGCCGAAAGCGGAGAATATTTTCATCGTTCAATCGTAGATTTGATGACAAAGAAAGTATCGGAGCAGGCGGTTTTCATGCCTGGTGCGCGGGAATTAATCTCTAATCTTCATCTCGCAGGAATACCGATTGCGCTAGTTTCAGCAAGTCCTAGAGTGATTGTTGATGCAGCTCTTAGCCATGTGAAACCAATTCCTTTCAAAGTTACAGTCTCTTCTGACGATGTTCAAAAAACTAAACCAGATCCTGAAGGATATTTGAAAGCGGCAGAGCAATTGGGTGTAAGTATCCGAAACTCTTTGATTCTAGAAGACTCTGCAACTGGAGTAGCAGCCGCTCGGGCAAGTGGTGCTCGAGTTATTGCAGTTCCACATCTTGTTCAAATAAATGCTGACCATCAAACGAAAGTTATTAAATCTTTGGAAGAACTTTCGGTGGACCTACTTAGAGAATGGTTTATTGCTTGGTGAAAGCTGGGCAAATATTCTTAAAGCTGCACCAATCGCATAAACGGCTTTTCTGGGTTGGCCAATAGTTCTCTTTAATTGAAACTTTTATATCGCTGCCGGTCTGTAACGCCTTGCGTTCAGCATTTAATAGGTCCTTTTCGGTCGGATTACTTTTAATAACCTGCCCGTCACCTAAGTAGAGCAGTTGTAAAAGTTTGGGTACGGTTCCGAATTTTCGATACCAGAGCAGACCATAAAAGCGAAGTTGAAAGAGCGCTTTCTCTTCATAACCTGCCTTTGGAGCTTTACCGGTTTTGTAATCAACAATTCTTACTTCGCCAGTTGGTGCAATATCAATTCGATCAACATAGCCATGAAGCATTAATTGGTCAGTCTCGGGAAGCTCAAGATACTCTTCAATATGTGTTGGTTGAAAACTCTGTGGATCTTCTAATTGAAAATAAGATGCCAACAGGGCGTTTACTCGATCCAGCCACTCTTTTTCATCAGAGACCGCATTTGCTAGTAACTCATCGCCATCTTTCTGGACTTGCCAATGATGTGGCGCTCTCATAACAGCCGTTTCCAGGGATCGTTCCGAGGCTGGCATTGCCAATAGCTCTTCCAAAACTGAATGAACTAATGTGCCGCGTGCCGCGTCTAGTGATATCGGTTCTGGAAGTTTTTGGATTACTCGATAGTTGTAAAGCTGAGGGCACTGCTGATATTCGCTAATGCGGCTTGGCGAAAGTCTAATCACATCCATAATTAGTCTTAATTTATCTTAGAGCAGGGACACCTTAGGATAGGCGCGTGGCTAACAAAAGCGGATTTTTCTCAAGTGGAGATCGAATTCAATTGACCGATAACAAAGGTCGTCAATATTCCTTCAACATCACGCCAGGTAAAGAATTTCACACGCATCAAGGTTTCATAAAACACGATGATTTAATTGGAATGCCAGAAGGCAGTGTTGTGAGCATAAACTCGACAACTGGTGTAGCTCAGAAATTCATGGCTTTCAAGCCATTATTAACTGATTACGTTTTAACAATGCCTAGAAGTGCGACCATTGTTTACCCGAAAGATTCCGCACTTATTGTTGGATTTGCCGATATCTTTCCAGGTGCGAGAGTTCTTGAAGCCGGAGTTGGATCTGGCGCTTTAACGCTCTCGCTACTGCGTGCAGTGGGCCCTAATGGACTAGTTCATTCAGTTGAACGCAGAGATGAATTCGCCGCCAATGCATCTTCAAATGTTGAGCATTACTTTGCTGGTATTCCTAATAATTGGAAGCTGACAATTGGTAGCTTAGAAGAGCAAGAATTGACCGAGCAATACGATCGCGTAATTCTAGATATGTTAATGCCTTGGGAATGTATTGATATTGCGGCAAAGGTACTGGTGCCTGGCGGTGTTTACATGGCATATGTTGCTACCACCACCCAACTTTCAAACGTAGCTGAAGGGCTAAAGAAAGATGGGCGATTTACAGAACCGGAAAGTTTTGAATCGCTAGTAAGACCATGGCATCATGATGGATTAGCGGTTAGACCCGAACATAGAATGATTGGGCATACCGGATTTCTAATCTTTGCACGTCGAATTGCACCTGGCACTGAATTATTACCTCGACGACGTCGACCTTCGAAAGGTGCATATGGCATCGGAGAAGAATGAGCGTTTAGTTAATTTAACTATTTGCTTATTGGCTACGAAGAAATTTTTGACTAAAGCTCAAATTTTTAAAGCAGTCGCTGGGTACGAAGGCAGCACTGAGGCTTCGGATCGGATGTTCGAACGCGACAAAGAGGAGCTGCGATCTCTAGGTATTGAGATTGAAATGAAAAGTATTGACCCGCTATTCGAAGATGAAATCGGATATCGAATCTCACCAGAAAGATACAAATTCAATCTTGGCCCACTAAGTGCTGAAGAAATTACATTGCTGGCGGTTGCTGCGCAAGCTTGGAAGGAGAGCGCACTTAAAGATGTTGCACTTTCAACATCTTTAAGATTGCAATCTTTAGGAATTAATTCTGATTTTTCTGAATTGCCTTTGGCGCCCACAGTTTCACATCTACCGGAGATTGTTCCCACAATTTTGGAAGCTATCGAATCATCAAAGGTCATAGAAATTCAGTACCGCAATCAGGAAGATCAGATCGAAGCAAAGAAGATTGCTCCTTTAGGACTATATTCTCGTAACTCACGTTGGTATTTATACGCAAATGACATTTCAAAGAACGAGCACCGAAGTTACCGATTAGATAGATTTGCTGGGGAAATCAAACGAACCAACAAGGGTTTCGAACGTGAGAGCTTTGCTTTTCCAAACACTTACTTTCCGACCTTAGATGCGGTCATCAAAATACGTAGAGATTTTGCGCCAGCATTAATGGCAAAGTCAAGCGTTATAGAAACCGAAGCTGATTGGATTACCTGCCAAATTCAATTTGATTCTCTAAATGCCGCAGTAGCAGAAATACTTAGAAATTCTCCTAATGTTGTGGTAATCCAGCCGATTAATTTAGTTTCAGAGGTAACGAAATCATTAAGTAATCTGGCGGCGATTCATGGCTAATTCAAGGCTGGCGCGATTATTTGATTTGGTTCCTTTTATCGTTAAACATCAAGGCATACCGATTGCAGAACTTGCGGAGAAATTTCAGATTTCGGTTGAACAGCTAGAGAAAGATTTATGGTTGCTTTATATGTGTGGTCTGCCTGGTCAGACACCACTAGAGCTCATGGAGTTTGAATTCGAAGATGGATATGTGTCGGTTCGAAATGCCGATGAATTGAAGTCACCTCGATCGCTTACACAAATTGAATTGGCAAGCTTGGTAATCGGTCTTGAAATACTAATCTCACAAGGTATTTCTGGGGCAGAGCAACTTAAAAACAAACTTGCTTCTAAATTGTCAACAGAGATTTCATACCAACCGGCCAAATCAGATCTTTACTTGCCAGAGATATCTCAAGCTATTCAGCAAAATAAGGTGTTGTCAATTATTTACAATGGCAAAGCCAGGGAAGTAATTCCCTTTGAAACCTATACGGAAGATCGAACCAGCTATCTCCGAGCTTTTTGCAAGAGTGCAGAGGACCGTCGAACATTCAAAATATCCAAAATCGAAAGTTTAAAGATTACTGATAACCAAGAGTTGGCGCCCAATCTCGTTCCATCAAATGAGACCCCTAAAACGACAAAGATTGCTACCCATAAGGAGAAACGGTTGGTTAGAGAGGCGCTGGGCAATAGTGAGCAAATCGACTATTTCTCAGTTGAATGGTTAATCTCTGAAACCATGGCATTAGCCGGGGCGGTCGAGCTTGAGGATCCACAGTTACGCGCTCAGATTTTGGCTCGAGTTAAGGCTAGCCAATCTCTATATCTCGAGTAATCTATAGCCATGTTTTTACGCGAACCGACACATATTCTTTTATTGGTATTAGTTCTGGTAATCCTTTTCGGAGCTAAGCGTTTACCTGATTCTGCTAAATCAGTTGCCAAGTCTCTTCGTATCTTCAAGTCCGAAATGAAAGAGGGCAAAGAGGATAATAAGAAGGACAACACTCCAGACAACTAAATCGTGGCTAGTACATCAAGTGGCACCATGCCACTACTTCAGCATCTAGCCGAATTTAGAGAACGAATCTTTAAATCTTCCGTAATTATCGGTCTGGGTTTCATTGCCAATTGGTTCATCTATAACCCGATAGTTCAAAAATTAGCCGAGCCAGTCTGTAATCTCGAATTGGCACAGAGAACTAACTCAGAACAATGCGGCGCACTTTACATAAATGGCGTGCTTGGTCCAATCAATTTACAGATAAAGGTTTCACTAATAGCTGGATTAATAGTTACTGCGCCACTTTGGATCTACCAATTATGGGCATTCGTATCACCAGGCTTACATAGACATGAGAAAAAGCGAGCATTCTTATTTTTAACTGCCGCTACACCTTTCTTTGCTGGTGGTGTCACACTTGGTTACTTAATCCTGCCAGTTGCGATTCGGGTCCTCTTTGGCTTCACGCCAAGTGAATTGCAAAACTTGATTAATTTTGGAGATTATTTAGATTTCGTACTACGTGTGATTTTACTCTTCGGTCTAGCTTTTGAACTTCCGGTATTTCTAGTAACTCTTAATCTATTAGGTGCAGTTTCAGGCAAAGCAATCCTCAAACCATGGCGCATGTGGGTCTTTGGAATAACTTTCTTTATCGCGGCATTCACGCCTTCGGCTGATCCTTTGACGATGTTGCTATTAGCAGTGCCACTATATATTTTTTACTTTGCAGCAGGTGGCATTGCTCTGCTTAATGATCGGCGCCGCAATGTGGCTATTAGCGATTAATCCAACTAGTGGTCGCGGTAAAGGTGCAAAGGTAGGGCAGCAGGTATCAAATTTTCTCTCCAAGAGAAAGGTTGAATACAAAGTAATTACTGGCGCAAATGCCATCTCATTACAGGATAATTTACGCAAAGCCACAACAGGCGCGACTGGTCTCATTGCAGTTGGTGGTGACGGGCTTTTGCACATGGCTATTCAAGTGGCCACAGAAAGTAAGTTGCCTTTAGCAACTATCCCGGCCGGAACCGGAAATGATTTTGTTCGTACCCTTGGTTGGAATCCTGATAAACCTCTAGAGCCTTTGTGGGCAGCGCTAAATCAACAACCAATATCAATTGATTTGGGAAACATCGATGGTGAGTATTTTGGCGCAATTGCATCTACTGGATTTGATTCATTAGTAAATGAACGTGCCAACCGCATGAAGTGGCCAAAGGGTCCAGCGAAGTACAACGTGGCAATGGCGCTAGAACTGCCGAAATTTAAACCCAAGAATTACCGTTTCAATATTGATGGTAGAAGTTATGAGCGAGAAGCAATGCTAATTGCCGCCGGAAATGGTCGATCCTATGGTGGTGGCATGTTGGTCTGTCCTGATGCAGATCTTCATGATGGACAACTAGATTTGATGATTCTTAATCCAGTTTCAAAAAGAGAGTTCGTGCAGATCTTTCCCTCAGTCTACGAAGGAAAACATATAGAACATCCCAGGGTTGAAATCATTCGTGCAAAAACTATAACTATCGAAGCAGATGCCATCTGCTATGCCGATGGCGAGCGAATTGGACCTTTACCTGCAAATATTCTTTCGTCGGAAAGCGCTTTACTTACATGGCGGAGTTAAGCCCCGCAGAACGGTATGCCGCGGCCAAAGCTAAGGGCGGCCACCCAATTGCCACAAATTTCTTTGAGACTTTTGATTTTGATTTAGATAGTTTCCAGATACAAGGTTGTTATGCAATCGAAAAGGGTAACGGAGTCCTTGTAGCCGCTCCAACCGGCGCCGGAAAAACCATAGTTGGCGAATTTGCAGCATATATCGCGCTGGAACAACAGAAAAAGTGTTTTTACACCACGCCAATAAAAGCCCTCTCTAATCAAAAGTATCAAGAGTTCGTGGAACGTTTTGGCGAAGAGAAAGTTGGTCTATTAACCGGTGATAACAGCATCAACAGCGATGCTCAAATTATGGTGATGACCACGGAAGTGCTCAGAAATATGCTTTATACAAACTCGAATGCGTTGATGAATCTTGGCTACGTAGTTATGGATGAAGTTCATTACCTAGCAGATAAATTTCGTGGCGCGGTTTGGGAAGAAGTTCTAATACATCTTATGGAGAGTGTTCAAGTTATTTCTCTTTCAGCCACCGTTTCGAATGCGGAAGAATTCGGCGAGTGGTTGCAGGTAGTTCGTGGTGATACTGAAGTTATAGTCTCTGAAAATCGTCCGGTACCGCTGTATCAACATGTCTTAATTGGTAATCGACTTTTAGATCTCTTTAATGAAGATGGTACTGTAAATCAATCACTATTTCGTTCCGAAAGGGAAGCTTTAAGGCGTATCCGTACTCCTAGACATCGAGGGAGATCAGAAGATGAATCTAGGCTCGATAGACCCGAAGTTATTGAGAAGTTAAATTCAAATCATATGCTTCCCGTAATTACCTTTATTTTCTCAAGACAAGGTTGCGACTCTGCGGTAAAACAATGCTTAGCAGCTAATTTACGTCTTACTAATAGCGAAGAACGAGAAGAGATCCGAGCTACTGCACTTAAATACACCTCCACTATTAATTCGGAGGATTTAGAGCTGCTTGGTCATCATGAGTGGCTTGCGGCGTTAGAACGTGGAATTGCGGCACATCATGCTGGCCTATTGCCAGTGTTCAAGTCGTGTGTCGAAGAGTTATTTCAAAGGGGGCTACTAAAAGCCATTTTCGCAACCGAAACACTCGCCCTTGGAATCAATATGCCGGCTCGCACGGTGTTACTTGAGAAATTAACAAAGTGGAATGGCGAAGGTCATGTGCCAATTACACCCGGCGAATACACGCAGCTAACAGGAAGAGCTGGCAGAAGAGGAATCGACATAGAAGGTAATGCTGTTGTGATGTGGTCGCCAACAGTTGATTCGGCAACTGCGGCAGGATTGGCAGCAACTCGCACCTATCCGCTTCGCAGCTCTTTTTCGCCAACCTATAACATGTCAATCAATTTATTAGAGAGATACGGTCGTGATACCGCGCGAAACTCTCTCAAATCCTCTTTCGCCCAATTCCAAGCAGATAGAGCAGTGGTTGGTTTAGATAAGCAAATTCGACGCAATGCCGAGGCAATCAGTGATTACGCAACTGAAAGTCTCTGCCATTTGGGAGATTTCTCTTCCTACGCAAAATTGCGTCGCGAAATTAAACAGGCCGAAGTTTTGATCTCCAAACGAAGTCGGATAGATAACAAACAAAGGGCACATTTAGAATCAGAGCTATCTGGTTATCGTAAAGCTCTAAGACAGCATCCATGTCATTCATGCAATGACCGGGAAGCTCATGCTCGAATTGCTGAGCGGGCAGATCGCTTAATACGCGAGAATGAAGGGCTCATTGCTAGAGTTGAAAATAGAACGAATGTAATCGCAAAGACTTTTGATCGTATTACTCAAGTCCTTAATCATCTGAAATATCTTGATGGCGATAAAGTAACGCCAAGCGGAAAAATGTTATCCAAAATATACGCTGAATCCGATCTATCTATTGCAGAGACAGTAAATAGCGGAGTGCTAGATAAGTTATCTGATATCGAAATTGCCTCAGTTTTATCGGTATTTCTCTTTGAATCAAGAAAACCTGAAGCGCCAAAAATACCTAATGCTCAAGTGCAAGATGCCCTTAAAGAGATTGTGGCAATCTGGTCAAAATTGCATAATTTAGAGAGCGAATACGATGTTAAGACACAACGTGAACCTGATTTTGGCTTTTGCTGGATAGCGTTTCGTTGGGGCGGCGGTCACGGTCTAAACTCAGTTTTGCGAAATTCGGATTTATCAGTAGGCGATTTCGTTCGTGCAACTAAACAATTGATAGATTTACTCAATCAAGTAGCAGGTGCAAAACCTGAACTTCGAGAAAAATGTCTCTCTGCAATCAAGAAGCTAGATCGGGGAGTGGTTGTGTACTTAGGGGGTGTGGCATGAGCTTGATGCTTCTAGATAGTGGATCACTTTGGTATCGCGCCTACTACGGAATGCCTGACACTTTAGTAGCACCTGATGGCACGCCAGTTAATGCTATTCGTGGCTATTTGGATATGACTGCAAGATTAATTTCCATGTATCGGCCAAAAAGGTTAGTTGCATGCTTAGATGGCGATTGGCGGCCGACTTGGCGCGTTGAACTCTATCCTGATTACAAAGCTAATCGGCTAGAAGAAGATGGTGAAGGCGAAGCCGAACCAGATTTATTAACGCCACAAATTCCGATCCTGCTTGATGTTTTGGATGCATTTGGTTTCCCAGTAGTCGGCGCCGATGATTATGAAGCTGATGATGTCATGGCAACTTATGCCGTCACTGAGCCAGGACCGATTCGGATAGTCACTGGCGATAGAGATTTATTCCAATTAGTAAAACCTGAACCCGATGTACAAGTTATCTACTTGGCCAAGGGGATTAGCAATCATGATTTAGTTAATCAAGATTGGATTTCAAAAAAATACGATATTCCAGGAGACAGATACGGTTTATTTGCGACTTTTCGTGGAGATGCTTCCGATGGCTTACCCGGCGTAAAAGGCATCGGAGAGAAAGGTGCCGCGCTCATAGCAAGGCATTATGCAACTGCTGAAGATGCCATCGCTGGTGCAATTGCAGAGCATGAACATTTAAGCGCAGGTTTACGAAAAAAAATTATCGAAGGTCAGGATTATTTAGCTTTTGCACCCAAATTGGTCGCGTGTGCAACAGATGTTCCCTTACCAAGGATTGATTTACAACTACCAAAAAAACCGAAATCAATGGATGAAATAAAAGAATTGCAGGACAAATATGCTCTAGGTGCATCAATCGATAGATTGATCTCAGCTCTTAATTGGTAATTAGGAGCTAAATTATGAAACCAATTGTTTTGATGCCAACTTACAATGAAGCCAAAAACATCGAGCAAATGTTAAAAAGCGTTCTTTCGATTACTGATTTACATATCTTGGTCATTGATGATAATTCACCAGATAAAACTGCCGATTTAGTAAAATCCTTAAAAGTACAAAATGTCGACATTTTATTGCGCAATGAAAAAGATGGATTAGGAAATGCATATAAAGCTGGCATCGAGAAAATTCTAAAGAATTCAGATTTCACACATTTAATTTCAATGGACGCAGATGGATCTCATCGGGCCGAAGATTTACAGCGGATGCTAGAAATTGCAAGGCAAAATCCCAAGTCGATAATTCTCGGATCTAGATGGATTCCAGGGGGCCAAATCGTTAATTGGCCAAAGAGCCGCAAATGGCTATCTATGGCAGGCACCAAATACGCTAAATGGGCGCTCAAAATGGATATCAATGATCTAACAGGTGGTTTTCGAATCTATCCAAGAGCTGCACTGGAAAAAATAGATTTAAACCAAATAACTTCAAATGGTTATTGCTACCAAATTGAAATGGCCTTTGCATTGAAACATTTATCGGAATATAGAGTGATTGAAGTGCCAATAACTTTTGTAGAACGTGCTCAGGGAAGCTCCAAAATGAGCCAGAGAATCGTGCTGGAGGCAGTTCTTAAGGTAACTTGGCTCGGGCTTAGGCTCCGCCTAAACCCTACCGCCGATAAGTTACATTATGTTAAGTAGTTTTATTCGAAGTCGCTAACTGGTGGGCAGCTGCAGATCAGGTTTCTATCCCCGTGCGCCCCATCGATTCGCCCAACCGTTGGGAAATACTTTCCTTTGCGACCCATTAAGAGATTGCCATTGCCAGTTGTGGAGGCTGCAAAAGCGGCTTCTTCGCGACTATAAGGACGGTTCCAGTCGCTTGCAAGCAAGCTAGCAGCGGTGTGTGGGGCATGGCGCAGTGCGCTCTCCTCCACATTTACCTTGCCTTTTCTAATGGCATCGATTTCGGCAGCAATCTGCTGCATCGCGGCGATGAAACGATTGATTTCGGTTAAATCTTCAGATTCCGTTGGTTCAACCATCAAGGTGCCAGGTACCGGAAAGGACATTGTCGGCGCGTGGAAACCAAAGTCCATGAGGCGCTTAGCAATGTCGTCAACAGTTACTCCGGTCTCCTTGGTGATATCACGGATATCCAAAATACATTCATGTGCCACCAGATCATTTGATCCTGTATAAAGAATTGGGAAATCCTTCTTTAATACATGCGCGATGTAGTTTGCCGAGAGAATTGCAGTTTGGGTTGCTCTGGTTAATCCATCGCCACCCATCATTGCAATGTAAGACCATGAAATTGGCAAAATACTTGCAGACCCAAATGGTGCAGCTGAAATTGGTCCAGGACCAGTTGCTGGACCACAAGTTGGATCTAGTGGATGATTTGGTAAATACGGCGCAAGGTGTGCTCTTGCGATAACTGGACCAACTCCAGGTCCGCCACCGCCGTGCGGAATTGAAAATGTTTTATGTAGATTCAAGTGCGAAACATCGCCACCAAATTTTCCTGGCTGCGCAGTACCAACTAGCGCATTTAAATTAGCGCCATCTACATAAACCTGTCCTCCGGCATCATGTACCAGCTCGCAAATTTCAGAAATTGCAGATTCAAAAACACCATGAGTTGATGGATAAGTGACCATCAGCGCCGCAAGTTTTCCGGCATTTGCCTCAATTTTTGCTTTGATATCTGCAACTGAAACGTTGCCCGTTTCATCGCATGCAACGACAACTACTTTCATGCCTGCCATAACTGCAGATGCAGCATTGGTGCCATGAGCTGATGAAGGGATCAAACAGATATTTCGCTCTGCCCCACCATTTGCATCAAGGTATTTGCGAATCGCCAATAGACCGGCAAACTCTCCTTGCGCGCCAGAATTTGGCTGCAAAGAAACATTGTCATATCCGGTAATTGCTACCAACCAATCAGAGAGCTCCTTAACTAATTGTCGAGAACCCTGATTTTGATCAGCCGGCGCAAATGGATGTAACTGACCAAATTCCGGCCAAGTCACTGACTCCATCTCGGTTGCGGCGTTTAATTTCATAGTACATGAGCCAAGCGGGATCATGGTTCGATCCAACGCTAAATCTCTATCAGAGAGAGTGCGCATGTAGCGCATCATCGCAGTCTCATTATGATAAGTATTGAATACTGGATTAGTTAAATATGCACTTGAGCGAATCAACGTCGCAGGGATACTGCTCTCCCCCTTGCTTACAAGAGTTACGCCAAATGCCTTTGCCAAATCATTTAACAAATCTTCATTTGAAAGCTCATCGAATGACACGCTCACTCGATTTGTATCCACTACGCGCACATTGATTCCCAAATCTGCAGCCGCTTTAACTTGAGCCGCATTTCCATCAAAAGTAACGGTATCGAAGAAAGATTTATTTGAATTTGGTGCAGATGCCGCCCAACGAGCAGCAATCGAATGCACTCGCTCTGCGATCTCTTTAAGTCCCTTTGGCCCATGCCACATGGTGTAGAAAGCGGCCATAACTGCCAACAAAACTTGGGCAGTACAGATATTTGAGGTCGCTTTTTCACGTCGAATATGTTGTTCGCGTGTTTGAAGAGCTAAGCGAAATGCCGGTGCGCCGTGTGCATCGATGGATTGTCCTACCAAGCGACCTGGCATAGAACGTTCTAATCCACTTCTAACCGCCATATATCCTGCATGTGGTCCACCAAATCCCATTGGCACACCAAATCGTTGAGTAGACCCAACGGCAACATCAGCGCCCCATTCACCCGGTGCTTTAATTATTGTCAAAGCAAGCAGGTCAGCAGCTGCAACAACTACTCCTCCTTTGTCGTGGACCCATTTTGCTAAATCATGATGATCGATAATTGCGCCATAAGTATTTGGGTATTGAACCAAAACACCAAATACTTCATCTGTAATTTCTGAATACTTTGTAACGTCAAAAGTTTTTACATTCAAACCAAGCGGATTAGCACGAGTTTCGATTACCGCAAGTGTTTGTGGATGCACATTTTTATCAACTAAGAACACCGCATCATCGCTTCCCTTAAATGATCGGTGCGCTAATGTCATCGCTTCTGCAGCTGCAGTTGATTCATCTAGCATAGACGCGTTTGCAATATCTAGCGCCGTTAAATCTGTTACCGCAGTTTGGAATGCAAAGAGCGCTTCAAGGCGTCCTTGTGAAATCTCTGGTTGATAAGGAGTGTATGCGGTATACCAAGCCGGATTTTCCATAACATTTCGAAGCACTACGGCAGGTGTAATCGTTCCGTAGTAACCCATACCGATTAAGCTTCGATAAACTTTATTCTTATCAGCGCGTTCGCGTAACGCTGCAATTGCTTCATGTTCAGAGAGCGCTTTAGGTAATGCATCAACTAATTTTGTTTTCTGGGCAATTGATTGTGGTACTACATGCGCTACGAAATCTTCCAAACTCTTATAACCAAGAGTTTGCAGCATATAATCAATCTCTGATTGTGTTGGTCCTATATGACGTGAAGCGAACGTCATTGCACTTCCCCATTTCCGTTGCCATTGGTCTCCTGCATGGAGCCAATTTGGATACTAGCTTTATGGGGAAAGGTTAATTCTTTTTAAGCGCCTCGCGCTTTCCTGCGAAGGGACAATTCATCGTTACCTTCGCCACCTATTACCTGGCCATCAACCTCACCCTGCAGAGTTGATAACGAGCCTTCAACTTCAGATGCGACTTTACCTACTGCGATACCGAAGACTCCTTGGCCGCCTTGTAGAAGGTCGATGATTTCATCTGGCGAAGAGCATTCATAAATAGAGGCTCCATCTGACATCAAAGTCATCTTCTCAAGGTCATTTATTCCCCTTGAACGAAGGTGCTCAACAGCGGTGCGGATATTTTGAAGCGATACCCCGGCATCTAATAGGCGCTTAATAATTTTTAAAACTAAAATGTCGCGGAAACCATAAAGTCTGGCACTTCCCGATCCAGTTGCAGTGCGGATTGATGGCTCAAGAAGCCCGGTGCGAGCCCAGTAATCTAATTGGCGATAAGTAATTCCGGCGGCCGAGCATGCAGTGGCACCGCGATAACCGATTGTTTCCATTTCTTGAGTTGTCATATTTGCCATGACTTAGAAATCCTTGCCTGTGGGGAGGCTCCAAATGTACGACCCAACGAACCTACCAACAAGGAGCGACACGCATAAAACCTCTACTTTAGGTTTAGAGTTGTACATATTAGGCAAAATCTTCGGGCGAAATCTCGTCTAAGAACTCTTTAAATTTCTCAATCTCATCTTCGCCCTGCTCTGGAATCGAGATTCCCGCCTCATCAAATAGCTCGGTACGGGCCAAAATTGGCGCATCGACTCTGACTGCCAGGGCCAACGCATCAGAAGGTCTTGAAGAGATCTTCTCTTCGCCACCAGATTCATTGACCAAGATTAAATCTGAGTAGAAAACGCCATCTCTTAACTCTGTGAGGTGGACTGAACGTAATTTGATCTTCTGATTCTCCAAAATATTTACCAATAAGTCATGGGTTAGCGGACGCTGCGGAACCATTCCCTGTTGGCTAAATGCAATTGCGGTCGCTTCTGCGGTGCCTACCCAAATAGGTAAATAGCGGCTTCCAGAGATTTCCTTTAATAACACAATCGGTTGATTTGAAGGCATCTCGATTCGAACGCCCACCACCTCTACCGGAATCATAATGAACTTCGATTAACGTAATCTGTTTAAGCCAGAACGCACCAATGATGCATGCAACTTAACCGAGAGCGATGCCAATTCGCGTTGTACCTCTTCTGCGCGCGCCTTCGCTTCGATGCTTTTTTGTCTTGTTAATGGTGTGATGACTTGTTCGATCAAACCTATCTCGCGATCTGAAGCTGACTTAAATGAACGTAGATGACGTGCTTCAATACCAAAGGATGCTAACTCAGTAACAACTTTAGCCACCGCGAGTGCATCACCATCGTAGTAACGACCAACCAAAGTGATGAGACCATAACTTTCGATTTCAACTAGCTGCTCATCTTTCAGGCCGGATGCCTTTAAAAGCTCTTCTCTAGATAAACGAAGTTCAGAACTCTCAGCAAACGATGCTGCGCTAATATCTGAATCAGTAGAAATTACGCCAAGTCTTGGCGCTGGCGCGGTATTTCCATTACCTGGTGTTAAGCCACGATCCATGGCTTCCAAATTATCTTTAATGACTTTCAGAGGTAAATATTGATCACGTTGCGCAAGCAGAACATAACGGAGACGATCTAAATCGGTTGCCGTGAATTTACGATAGCCAGATGGGGTTCGCTGAGGTTCGATAAGACCTTCAGATTCTAGGAAGCGAATCTTCGAAATAGTCACATCAGGAAACTCTCCGCGAAGACGACCTAGTACTTCCCCGATACTTAAGTATGCACGTGCTGGAACTGACATTTAATCTTTCCTATTTCTGCTAACGCTGATTACTTCTTGGAACTGTTTGAATTGTTTGAATTATTTTGATTATTAAGATTTTGTACAAAGAGCATGTGAAATTTACCGAATTGAATTTCATCGCCACTTGTTAAAGTAGCTCGCGCAATCGAATTATTGTTAACGTAAGTTCCATTAAGACTTCCGAGATCAATCAATTCGAAGCGCTCTCCAGCTCTTCGGATATTTGCATGCTTGCGAGATACAGTCACATCATCTAGAACAACTTCATTATCGCCAGAACGGCCAATAGATGATTCTGGGGAATCTAGAAGAAAGCGTTCGCCTCGATTTGGACCGCGATGAATAATTAACATCGCAGATTCTGGGTTTAATTGGGAAATAACGTTTCGCTCTTCAGAAGTGAGCTGTTCTAGCGCATCTTCAGAATCAACTGAACGCAATCCAAGATTGATAGTAGAGGTGACCTCATACTCAATCTCTGGCATTTCTCACCCCTTTTAGCTATTTACGTTAACTAAACCTTGAGGGCGAACTTAACGAGTTACGGGGGTTACCGTCAAGTGGAGGTTTTAACCGATTAGAGCGGTGTAACCGGCAGCATCCATCAATGAAGTCGAAGGTGTTGAGACTTCAATCTCAGCAATCCAGCCAGCACCGTATGGATCAGAATTTAAAGTCTCTGGCGCGGAATCTAATTGCTCATTAATTGCAACAACAGTTCCGGTTACCGGTGAAAATAATTCTGAAACGCTCTTGGTTGATTCAATCTCACCACAAACTGCGCCTTCAGAAACTGATTCGCCTACTTTTGGTAATTGCACATAGACGATATCTCCGAGAGCGCCTTGCGCATAATCAGTAATGCCAATTTTGTATCGATTGCCACCTAGGCCTTCTACCCACTCGTGATCCTTTGAGTACTGAAGATTTCCTGGCACATTTGACACTTTGGCGCTCCTTGTTTCTGTTAACTGCTCTTAGCTTGTCTTAGCTTGTCTTAGCTTCTCTTAATCTTTGACGATTAATGCGTTGGGAAATCTAATACTTTTCCAGCCAGATAGAAAGTACCAAATTCCGGTAATTAGGTAGAGCGCAATTCCCCATACGCTAAATGCCCACCCGAAGAGGTACCCAAGCGTGCCAAGCCAACCTTCGCTCTGTGAGAGAAAGAGCAACGGGAAGGCATAGAGCAGATTAAAGGTCGCAGCCTTTCCAATGTAATTAACTACCAAGAGCGGTAACTTCTTACGTTTCAGTTGCAGATTGACCAACAGCAAAAGGGCATCTCGAATGATCAGTACCAGAACTAACCAAGTGGGGAAAATTTGGCGATCCCAAAGCACGTATAGAGATGCGGCGATATAAAAACGATCAAAAAGTGGGTCGAGAATTGCACCTAATGCAGATTCTTGATGTAGCCATCTAGCTACTTTCCCATCAAAGTAATCCGTCAAACTAGCTATGGCTAGCACCAGTAGCGCCAAGGCGTCGCGACCATCGCCTGCCAAAATAAGGAATACCGGAATTAATGCGCCACGAAGCATCGAGAGGAGGTTCGGAATCGTAAACATCAATCGCGCTCTCTTACCTTTACCGAAACTTGAACTGGGCTGCCTTCAAAGCCAAACTCTTCTCGAAGCTTTCGCTCAATGAAGCGTCTATATGGTGGTTCGATCCAATCGTTTGTAAAGACCACAAACTTCGGCGGTGCGATGCCAGCTTGGGTGGCGTAATAAACCTTTGGTTGCTTTCCGCCGCGAACCGGAGGTGGCGTGGCACCAATTAACGCACCAAGGAAGGAATTTAATTTTCCAGTTGGAACGCGGGTTTCCCATGATGCAAGAGCGGTTCGCAGCGCTGGCGCTAAGCGATCTCGATGCCAGCCTGTTTTTGCGGCAACGTTAACTCGTTGCGCCCAAGTTATATGTGTTAAGTGGCGATCAAGTTCCTTGTCCAATGTGATACGGCGATCTTCATCAACGAGATCCCACTTATTCATTACTAATACCAAAGCTTTGCCTGCATCTTCTACCATGCTGATGATTTTCAAATCTTGCTCGGTCATGGGCTCAGATGCATCGAGCACTAGCGCAACTACTTCAGCTCTTTCTAGCGCAACTTGAGTTCTTAAAATTGAGTAGTAATCGCTACCGCTTGCTTGATTAGCGCGCTTCTTTATTCCTGCGGTGTCGACAAAGCGCCAAGTAGATCCACCGAATTCAATTAAAGAATCCACTGGATCACGTGTAGTTCCCGCTTTATCATCAACTAAAGACAACTGCTCGCCCGCAATTGCATTTAACAAACTTGATTTACCAACGTTTGGTCTACCAATTAAAGCGACCTTGCGATGATTATCTTTAACTATCGCACTGCCAACTTCTGGTAATGATGAAACAACTAGATCAAGTAAGTCCGCACTGCCCTTTCCGTGCAAGGCAGTCACAAAGTGCGGCTCACCAAGACCCAAGTTCCATAATGAATGAGCATCAGCTTCTTCCTTTGGAGAATCAACTTTATTTGCAACTAAGAAAATCTTCTTCTTGGATTTGCGAAGCGCATCAACCATCGCTTCATCTTCAGTTTGCGCACCTACCTGAGCATCTACCACAAACAAAATGACATCGGCTTCTTGAATTGCAATCTCTGCGCCAGCACTTACTCCAATAGAAATTCCATCCGGATGTGATTCCCATCCTCCGGTATCCATCAATATAAATTCTCTAGAATTCCATTCGCACTCATATCGGACTCGATCTCTGGTGACACCAGGAACGTCTTCGACTATCGCTTCGCGTCTACCAAGAAAACGATTAATTAAAGTCGATTTTCCAACGTTTGGTCTACCAAGAATAGCCACTATTGGTAAGCCGAGTAATTGTCGTTCCTTTAAAAGCTCCCAAATCAACTCCACTGTCTCTTCTAAATTAATTTCAGTCGAATCAACTTCAACTGCATCAATCGCCTTCTCGAGTGGAGAGGTTGTTCTAGTTGAATCTTTCTCATCTCTGATGGCTAAAGATGAAGTTAAATCTTTTTCGGTATTTAACTCTGCTTCACGACGTTTAGCGCGCGCCTCTAAATCTGCAGTTAGATAAACCTTTAATTGAGCTTGAGGAGCAACTACTGTGCCAATGTCGCGTCCTTCTACAACAATTCCACGTTCTGCTTCATCAATTATTTTTCTTTGCAGAGTCAACAATTCAGCCCGAACTTCTGGCATGGCCGCGAAAGTTGATACGTTAGAAGTTATCTCTTCACTTCTTATCGCATCAGTAATATCAACTTTGCCACACTTTAAATTTGGCTTATTTGGATCAGCATTAAAAGATAACTTCTCCTCTCGAAGTGCTAAAACCAATTCGGCTTGATCAGTAATTTTCTTATTTAATGCTAGCCAGGTTGCGCCGCGATACAACGCACCGGTATCCAAATAAGCCCAATTTGCTCTTTTTGCTAAAGCTTTAGACGAACTAGATTTGCCTGCTCCGCTCGGGCCATCCATTGCAACAATGATCGGCATTTACTTCTCCGATCTTGGAGGATGCACGCGCCAACCTGAAGTTGCTAAATGTTTCTGTAGCAACTCTGCATTTGGTGCGCTTAAAGCTAGCAAAACTAGACCTGTCTCTTGCTCTGGTGAATGTTCAATAGTTATATCTTCCACGTTTACATTGGCTTTTGCACATTCATCAAATAACCGAGCCAACTGATTTGGCTTATCTTCGAGCACTACCGGCAGATAGGTGTAATTGCGAGAAGCGCTTCTATGCTTTCCAGGCAAAAGGTGACGACCTTTACGGCCACGTTGCAGAACGCTTTCGACGTCGTAGTTCTCGATTAATGTCGATAAATCTTTTTGGAAATCTTTCAAGAGGGGTTCGATTGCGTTTCGATTTAAATTAAGAATCTCCCGCCAAAGATCGGGATTAGAACCGGCAATCCGCGTGGTATCCATTACCCCAGAGCCAGCTAGCGCAAGAAATTCAGGGCTCTTACCCTCTAGTTGTGCAGCTAATAAAGACGAGATTATCTGCGGAAGGTGGCTTATCGAAGCTACCGCGGCATCATGATCTTCGGGGCTCATTGCAATTACCCGAGCTCCTAATTTTTCAATCAACTCTTTGACTAGCGCAATTGATTCTCCGGAAGTTTCGGCAAGTGGAGTAATAATCCAACTCTTTCCAACGAAGAGATCTGATTGCGCCGCCTCTGCCCCGTCGAGCTCTCTACCAGCCATCGGATGTGTGGGACAGAATCGTGCCGATAGCTCCTTATCGGTTTGTACTTCTACTTGAACTTTAGTTTTAGTGCTACCAATATCTATAAACGTCGACTTTGGATATAGATTTTTATATCGATTAATAGCGCCCACCAAGGCACTTGTCGGAGTTGCAATTACGACAATTGTTGGATCAGCAATTTCAACTGATTCGACTAGATCGTTGGCTAAGTTCTGTGCGCGTCCATCCTCATCAAAGAGTTGAACCTCTGCCCCAGCGCGTTTTGCACCTAAGGCAATAGAGGTTCCGATTAAACCGGCTCCAATAACAACAATTTTCATCAAATCACATATGACCTTGCAGCATTATTGCGCCAAGTCTTTACGAAGCGAGGTGGCGCCTCGTAAATAAACATGGTTGGCGGCCGCTTTTAACTCGGCATGCAGCATTACACGTATTACTAGTGGCAATGAACCTGGAACATCCATCTCCACCGCACATAAAAGTGGCACGGCGCCAAAGCCAATCTCTCGGGCAAAGGCAGCGGGAAATGCGGCATTTAGATCTGGTGTACAAGTGAGTATTACTGAGATGACTTCGTCGGTAGTTAGATGGTTGGCCTGCAAAATGGCAGGCAATAGCTCTTTGACACCGGAGGCGATCTCCTCAGGGGTGTTCGCCTCTACTTGAATCGCCCCTCTAATAGCTCTCAAGTTCATGTCGAGAGTTTACCTTTCCTTTCCTGTAATTCGTTGGATTTACTTTTAGCGTTATTCCGACTTCTTGCTTTATCGACAAATCTAAAATACCTGGTGTTACGGATCGCTAATCCTTCGCGAAATCGATTTTCGTAAATATCGATAAATCAGTATTCTGGCCCTATTCTGAGCGTTATAATGTCGATATATAACTTTTCTGAATCGGTAAATAACCTTTTATCGATATACCGTTATTCGTAAAGAATCGATAAACCGTTTTACGTTCAAAGCGCTAAAGCCTTATGTAAATTAGCCACTTCAACGTCATTTAGATCTCGCCAGCGCCCCTCTTTCAAATCTCCCAAGAGAATCGGTCCAAACTGACTTCGAACCAAACGGAGAACATCCACCCCAATGGCATCCATGAGGCGTCTGATTATGTGATATCTACCTTCATGGATTTTTAATTCCACCCAATTATTTGGCAGCTCTTTACATCCAGTTACGCGGGCGATCCCATCCTCCAATTCGACTCCCTTAGTCAGGATTGATTTAGCATCTCTAGGTAGCTCACCCTCGTAATTGACCAAGTAGGTCTTCTCAAGTCCGTAACTCGGATGGGTGGCCCTAAAGGTCACATCTCCATCATTAGTCAAGAGAATTAGACCTTCTGAGTCCTTATCTAGGCGGCCAACATGAAAAAGTCGTTCTTTACGAAAGTCAACCAATTCAGCTAAAGATGGGCGACCATCTGGGTCGAACATTGTTGATAAAACGCCTCTTGGTTTATAAAGTGCTAAATAAGTTTTAGAAGATGATGTAGATATTGTCTCACCATCAACTTCTACTTTAGACTTTTCATCAACTTTATAGCCTAATTCGGTGATTCTCCTGCCGTTTACCTTAACTCGGCCGGCTTCAATCAAAGAATCGGCACCACGACGACTAGTTACGCCTGCATCGGCAATATATTTATTTAAGCGAATTGACATGACCGCAAGATTCCCATCTTTCGAACATCTGGAGAGATCTCCAGAAGAAGGTCAATTTTACCGCAAGGATGCTTCTTGAACTAATCGCCAGTCAATGAGCTAGGCAGTTAGCCAGCAAACTAGCTAGTCAGTTAGCGAATCTAAAACCTCATCTAGCGCAGCTAAATCCGGTAGATAAGGCGCCAAAGCTGGCAGATCCTCAATTGAATTCACCCCAAGGCGCTCCAGGAAGTAGCTAGTGGTCTTGTAGAGAATTGCTCCAGATTCGTGCTCCAAACCTGATTCTTCGACCAATCCGCGATTAACCAGGGTCTTCATTACTGCCTCCACATTTACCCCTCGGATTGCAGAGACCCTAGCTCTCGAGATTGGCTGACGGTAGGCAATCACCGCCAAAGTCTCAAGTGCAGCTTGAGTCAGACGATTCTGTTGGCCATCGAGTACAAAGCGCTCAACAACGCTTGATTGATCTGGGTGGCTATAGAAGCGCCATCCGCCATTAATCTTCTTAAGTTCAAAACCACGACCTTCAAAGGTGAGAACTAATTCAGTGATGGCGCGCTCGATCTCCTCGACTGGCTGTTCCAGGATGGTCGCCAAGGTTGTCTCCGTAACCGGTTCGTCGACCACCATTAGTATCGCTTCGATCGAACGGTGCAGTTCATTCATCATTGCCATCCTTACCCTGAGCAATAGCGTCGTTGTCGTTTTCTAAAACTACGGGGATATCGAACTCTTCAGAGACGGCAATCTCCCCATCTGCTGGCCCTACCCAACTGATCTGTAAGTCGGTAAAGGCCTCCAACTGTTCAAATCTGAGCGCTCCCGAACGGTAGAGATCAAGCAGAGCCAGGAAGCGGGCCACCACAACCATCGGCTCTTCGGCATCATGAATAAGCGCTCTAAATGAGAGTGACTTAGCCAGTCGAAGTGCTGCTGCCACAAACTTGGTCTGTTCAGCAACATTAATTAAAGGGCGATGGATGTGCTCAACAGAAACCACTGGCGGCGCCTTTGGAAAGAGCACCCGATCAGCAATAACGGCAAAGCGCTCAGGTCCAACTCCAATTAGCACCTCAGGCAATAGCGTTGCAAACTGCGCCTCTAGCGCAGTGGTTCGAGGGAAACACTTCTCTGCCATCGCAATGCGCTCAGCAAAAGTTGCCGCAATCTCTTTAAATGCGCGATATTGAAGTAAACGCGCAAAGAGCAGATCGCGAGCTTCAAGTAGCGCCAGATCAGCCTCATCCTCAACCTCACCTTGAGGTAGTAATTTTGCCGCCTTTAAATCAAGAAGTGTTGCTGCGATGACCAAAAACTCGGTTGCTTGATCTAATTGCCAGCCTTCACCGCTCTCCTCTAACTTTCTGATGTAACCGATAAATTCATCTGTAACTATTGAAAGTGCTACCTCAGTTACATCCAACTTGTGACGTGAAATCAGCTGAAGTAAGAGATCAAATGGTCCGTCGAAGTTATCCAGGTGTACCGCAAAACCCGAATTCTCGCTCTTTTCCTGCTCTTTAGCAGAATTCTCGAGAAGCTCCATAGCCGCAAAACCTATCGTAATTACGTATATAAACTTGCCTATTCGCACTCTTACGCCTAGGTTTCAACCTTGAAAGGCAGGTTTAACGCTTGAACGCTAAATCGACATTTGAAGAAGTTGTCACCACTGCATCTCTTACAGATTCTGCAGCGAAGACACTTCCAACTCCAACGCCATTAACAACTCATGGTGGCGCAAAGGTAATCTCAATCTTTAACCAAAAAGGTGGAGTTGGTAAAACCACAACCACTATCAATCTTGGCGCAGCGCTTGTTGAACTTGGACGCCGAGTTCTGTTGGTGGACTTCGATCCGCAGGGCGGCATGACACTTGGTCTTGGTGTGCGCGGAAACGAATTACCAAAGGAAGAGACTGTCTATTACGCGATCATGGATCCTTCTCATAATCCAGAAGATATCGTCCTTAAGAGTTCAATGCCTGGCTTAGATTTTCTACCTGCCAACCGTGAATTAGCTACTGCAGAAACAGTTTTAGGCGCAGAGATCGGCTCGCAATTTTTCCTGAAGCGAGTACTCAATCCGCTAAAGGATTTCTACGATGTAATTTTGATCGATTGTCAACCAACCATGGGTCAATTAGCTATCAACGCGCTTGTTGCTTCGGATGAAGTTATCGTGCCTTTGCAATGTGAATGGTTCTCACTGCACGGATTTATCGAATTAAATAACAATTTAAATAAGGTTCGCCAAGCGCTTAATCCAGATTTAAAACTATCTGGCATCTTGGCAACAATGTACGATCGTCGCGCAGTGCACAATCGAGAAGTTTTAGCACGTATTGTCGAACAATTTCCGGAAGATACCTTTGAAACAATTATTGCAAAGACAATCCGGTTCTCTGAAAGTTCAGTTAAAGGTGAACCAATTGTTCAATACGCGCAGAATTCTGGCGCTGCAAATGCTTACCGTCGCTTAGCACGCGAACTTATCTCTCGAGGAGGAGCTAAATGAGCCGCCGCGCTTCCCTGCCAGGTGCAGATGAATTATTTAGAGCTAAACCATTAGTTTCAGTTCCTGATGTAGTTGCATCTGAAGATGCAGTGATGCCGATTGAAGCAACCAAACCAGCAAAGAAAAGTGGTGCAGTTCGCCAAACACAACGTCGCCGCGCTACCACTGCTCGTACTCCATCAGGCCGAGAGCGTCACGATGAAAAAATTACAGTTTATTTATCACCAGATGAATTATTTGATTTAGACCAGGCAAGGATTTTGCTTCGTGGAGATCTTGGATTGGCAGCTGATCGTGGGCGCATTGTTCGCGAATCTCTTGCAGTAATAATCTCAGACTTGGAAGCCAAGGGCGAAAACTCAATTCTTGCTCGTCGCCTTCGCGGTTTATAAGAGAATAATTTAATTAAGCTCTAGGGTGCGCAAGTCGATAAGACTCGCGCACCTTATCTATTGTTATTAACGTGTAAATCTGAGTAGTTGTCACCGAAGCATGGCCAAGAAGTTCCTGAACCACCCTGATATCAGCACCACCGTCCAGAAGATGCGTGGCATAGGAATGTCTAAAAACGTGCGGCGTTACTCTCGAAGTTAGGCCAGCTTTTTCAGCTGCTCTCTTTACGATCTCCCAAGCGCTAACTCTGGATAACCGGGTGCCACGATTATTCAAGAAAAGCGCGCTCTCGCTTAATTTTTTTAATAGAGATGGCCGGGTACGAACCAGATAATCGTCAATTGCGCTTTTTGCATATGAGCCAAGCGGAACCATCCGCTCTTTGCCACCTTTACCGCGTAATTTTAAAACCCAAATAGATTCACCGTTTACCGAATTCTCAGAGATGTCAGACAGATTAATACCAACAACTTCAGATACACGAGCGCCAGTGCTATAGAGAAGTTCTAGCAGCAAGTAATCTCTTAACGAAACTGCTTCACCAGGATCCTGGCCAGCATCAATCAGCCTGGTGATCTCATCAACCGTTAACGCTTTTGGTAAACGTTGCCGCTTTCCAGTTTCCGGTAAGTCATCTGTCGGATCAGATATATTGAATTCTCGATTTAAATATTTATGAAATGAACGCACTGCACTGAAATTGCGCTCTAACGATGACGGGGCTAAATCTTTAATCGAGAATGCATACTCTTTGATTGAAGCTTCAGGATTATTGATTCGCCAATTAAGATACTTTGTTAAGTCGCGTCGATATGCTGCAACAGTATTTGCAGCTGCGCCCTTCTCTATTCGCAGATAATCAATAAACGAATTGAGTGTATGGATATCCATGGGCCGTTGCTACAGCTTCGTAAACAACTTTACCTTCGCAAACATTTAATCCCTTAGCTAAATCCTTATCGTCTCCAAGGGCTTTCTTCCATCCTTTATTTGCTATCGAGATTGCATAAGGAAGTGTGGCATTTGTAAGTGCATAGGTAGATGCAACCGGAACTGCGCCAGGCATATTTGCAACACAATAAAAGACTGAATTATGAACTCTATATGTTGGTTCAGCATGTGTGGTGGGACGCGAATCTTCAAAGCAACCACCCTGATCGATAGCAATGTCGACCAAAACTGAACCGTGCTTCATCTTGGCAACTAATGCATTGCTAACCAATTTTGGAGCTTTCGCACCATGAATCAATACCGCTCCGATTACTAAATCAGCTGCGATAACTTCTTGTTCAATTGAATGATCATTCGACATCAATGTCTTGATAGTTCCGTTGAAAAGTGAATCAATATATTGCAGACGGTTGGTGCTGCGATCGAGAATAGTTACATCAGCACCTAAACCTCTAGCCATTACCGCTGCATTTAATCCAGCAACTCCACCACCAATAACGACAACTTTTCCTGGACGAACACCAGGGACTCCACCTAGAAGTACACCTCGCCCACCATTTGGCTTTTGTAGCGCGGTGGCGCCGACTTGTGTAGATAGACGCCCTGCTACTTCAGACATTGGTGCCAGAAGTGGCAGCTGTCCATTTACTTCAACTGTTTCGTAAGCAATCGCAATGTTCTCTGATTTGATTAGCGCATCGGTGCACTCTTTTGAAGCGGCTAGATGTAAGTAGGTATAAAGAATCTGCCCCTTCTTCATCAACGGATATTCCGCAGAAAGTGGTTCTTTTACTTTCATGATCATTTCGGCTTGTTCCCAAACGCTCTTTGCATCTGGAGCAATTTCTGCACCTTCGGCAATGTAATCAGCGTTTGTAATTGCCGAACCTAAACCGGCATCACTTTCGATAATTACTTTATGGCCGTTTTTGACGAATTCACGAACACCAGCCGGGGTTAGCGCAACGCGAGCTTCAAGTGTTTTAATCTCTTTAGGTACACCAATAATCATTAGGCTATTTAATCGCAGCTTTAATCAGACCAGCAAATAAAGGATGTGGTCTAGTAGGACGCGATTTGAACTCTGGATGAGCTTGTGTACCAACATAATAAGGATGAACTTCGCGTGGTAGCTCTACAAATTCAACCAAGTCACGTTCGGTATTCATTCCACTAAAAACCATACCTGCGGCTGCGATTTGCTCGCGATACTTATTGTTTACTTCATAGCGATGGCGATGGCGCTCAGTGATTTCAGTTTCACCGTAAACTTCTGCAACGATTGAGCCTGCCTTTAGTGAAGCTTTATAAGATCCCAATCGCATAGTTCCGCCTAAATCACCACCACCGGAAACATTGGCGATTTGGTCCTCCATAGTTGCAATAACTGGTGCTTTGGCATCTGGGGCAAATTCCGCAGAATTTGCATCATTTATTCCAGCTAAATTACGAGCGCCTTCGATAACCATGCATTGCAACCCTAAACATAGGCCGAGAGTAGGAATCCGATTCAATCTTGCAAAATTAAGTGCACCGACTTTTCCTTCGATTCCTCTAACTCCGAAACCACCAGGGACACAGATTGCATCCACGTCACTAAGTGCGTTCTTTGCACCTTCAGGAGTAGCGCAGTTATCTGATGGCACCCATTTAATTTCGACTTTTGCATTATTTGCAAAACCGCCGGCTCGTAGCGCTTCGGTCACTGATAGGTAAGCATCTGGCAGATCAATATATTTGCCAACCAATGCCACTTTTACATGATGTTTTGGATTGTGGACTGCTTCTAGCAAAACTCCCCAATCGCCCCAATTAACATCTTTCGCCTTCAAACCAAGGCGACGAACTACATATGAATCTAAACCCTCATTAAACAGTACCTTTGGAATGTCGTAGATTGATGGCGCATCTACTGCTGCTACCACTGCTTCTTGATCCACATCGCACATCGCAGAAATTTTTCGCTTAACCGAATCTGGAATCTGACGGTCCGAACGTAGGACTACCCCATCGGGTGCGATACCAATACTACGAAGTGCCGCTACGGAATGTTGAGTTGGTTTAGTTTTTAATTCTCCGGAAGGACCGATATATGGAACTAGTGAGATATGTAAATAGAAGACATTGTCGCGGCCAACTTGCTGGCGAATCTGACGTGCAGCTTCCAGAAAAGGTTGAGATTCAATATCTCCAACAGTTCCGCCAATTTCAGTGATGACTAAATCTACATTTGGCCCATCAAATGCCAACATGCGCTCTTTGATTTCATTGGTGATGTGCGGAATGACCTGAACCGTTTCTCCTAAGTATTCACCGCGGCGCTCTCTAGCAATAACTCTCGAATAGACCTGTCCGGTAGTTACGTTCGCATCACCGGAGAGAGATCTATCTAGGAATCTTTCGTAATGTCCAATATCTAAATCAGTTTCAGCACCATCATCAGTAACAAAAACTTCACCGTGCTGGAAAGGATTCATAGTGCCTGGATCCACGTTTAAATATGGATCGAGCTTTTGCATCGTGACGCGTAATCCGCGTGCCACCATCAGACGACCAAGGCTGGAAGCTGTTAAACCTTTTCCGAGACTTGAGGCGACTCCGCCAGTTACAAAGAGATGTTTAGTCACATGAGAATTGCTCATGGAGCAGAAACTTATCACGGATTTCAGCGTGACTCTGCAATTAGCTCCTCTGCGTGTTTGCGCGCTGATTCCGAATCTTCGTGGCCGGCCAACATGCGGGCAATCTCTTCAATTCGTTCATTAGTTGAGACTTTTCGCACTTGGCTAAGTGAAACCGAGCCACTTTCATCTTTGGAAACCACAAAATGGGTATCGCCCCAAGCCGCAACTTGAGGTAGATGAGTAACCACAATTACCTGTGCAATTTTCGATAGCGCTTTTAATCTTCTGCCTACTTCTATTGCTGCTTTACCACCGACTCCGGCATCAACTTCATCGAAAATGTAAGTGCCAATAGTTTCATTCTGTTCTGATGCTGCAATCACAACTTCAATTGCAAGTGCAACTCTAGATAATTCGCCACCTGAAGCACCCTTTGCAATTGAAACTAAAGGGGCATCTTTGTGAGTTTGCAGAAAGAAATTTACTTCATCAAGACCTGTTGCAGTTAGCTCTGTAAATTTTGATCCGTTCTTTACTTCAACCACCAAATTAGTACTTGGCATTGATAGCGAGTGAATCTCATGCGAAACTGCTACAGATAATGACTTCGCTTTCTCATTTCGAATCTTAGAAATTTGCTTTGCCTCAACTAACGCAGCTTCTTGCAGTTTGTCCAGGTCGCGTTCCAATTCGGCGATTCGGTCGTCTCCACCTTCTAAATCTGCTATTTCATTATCGATATTGGCGCCAAGTTCGATTAATTCATGTAACGCCTGATTTGAATCGCCGCTTGTCGATTTTGAATGGCGTTTAATAAATGAATTGAGTTCACTCTTTCGGTTCTGTAAATATTCCAAACGGCTCGGATCTGCTGCCAAATCGGATAGGTAGCTTGCTAAATTTGCCGCAAGGTCTTGCACTTCAAAAAATGCTTCATTTAATTGCTCGGAAATCTCCGTGAGTGAAGGGTCAAGCGATACCGCTTTCTCTAGGGATTTACGGGCACTGCCAAGCTGGGTTAATACACCATTTTCATCATCTTCGAGAATTCCGCTGGCGCTCCCAGCGGTACTGGTTAAACCTTCTACAGAATTTAATTTACTAATCTCATCATTTACCTCTTGCAATTCTCCTGCTTGAGGTTTGATTTTCTTGAGCGCAGATGCAAATTCCTTTAGCGCCTCCAACTCTCTTTCGCGCTCTTTGCCTGCGCTCTTCATAGCCTTTATTCGCTTGCTTAACTCATTTGCTTCTGTAACTGCACTCTGCAATTTTGATAGATCAATATTGGCATAGAGATCTAGTAGTTCTAGATGCTTTGATGATTTGGTCATTGTCTGACTAGCTGCCTGGCTATGGACCATTACTAACTCTTCCGCAATTTCCTGAAGCGCACTTGCGCTTACCGCAGTGCCACTGGCAATGGCTTTAGATTTACCATCTTTATTTACGGTTCTAGTGAGAATTAATTCTCCATCTTCGGAGATGATTCCTTTTTCATCAAATCCATCTACAAGCTTTTTGGGGATAGTAAAGGTGGCATTTGCAATTGCGCGTTCAGCACCATGTCTTACTAATGCAGAATCTGATTTGCCTCCAAGTACTAAGTTGAGCGCGGTTAAAACCATGGTCTTTCCGGCTCCAGTTTCGCCGGTGATAACAGTCAAGCCCGGACCGAATTCAAGAAGTGATTTTTCGATAACTCCAATGCCAGAAATACTTATTTCATTTAGCGTTGGACGATTAGGCACCGCGCCATCCTTCGACTGGTAATTTAAATTTGGCGACTAAGCGGTCACTGAAATTTGTGCTTCGAACGTGCGCTAATTTGATTGGATCGCTAGCACGCTTAACTTTTACTCGATCGCCAACTAGTAAGCCTTCAAATCTAAGCGCGTCAGCTTTAACTATTCCATCCTCGGAAAGAATATCTATCGCAATATCTGATGATGGTGGAATAACCAATGGGCGGGTAAAAAGTGCATGCGCTGCGATTGGGGTAACCACTAGCGCGTCGGTTTGCGGCCAAATAATCGGCCCACCGACGCTAAATGCGTATGCGGTTGAACCGGTAGGGGTCGCAACTATCAAGCCATCTGCCCACCAACTGCTAATTGGACGTCCATCGATCTGTAGAAGTAGTTCGATCATCGTGCCTTGTTCGCATTCGATGGTCACTTCATTTAGCGCCCAACCAGTTGCAGTGCTCTCTCCACCACGTTCGATCTCATATTCAAGTATCAAGCGTGGTTCGATGACATAAGTTTTATTGATGATTGCCTGGGCAATCTCTTCGTATGAGCTCTTTTCGACTTCGGCCATAAAACCAACACGACCAAGATTGATACCGAGCAGCGGCACTCCTAAACGTCTGGCGACTACTGCCCCACGTAAAATAGTTCCATCGCCACCTAAAACAATCACAATTTCGGCATCAGCATCTTCAACAAATTCAAAACCTGTTAGCAATGATTTAATTTTGCTCTCAGCGTCAATTGCTTCCTGGCGATTTTTATTGACTATGAAAATCGCTTTTCTATTTTGGACGGCCATCATTGAGGACCAATCGCAATCGCTGCATCCAAGTCAGATTCATTAATCTCACCTGCGCCACGGCGTAACCATAAGAAATATTCAACATTTCCGGCAGGTCCCGGTAATGAAGAGGCAACAATTCCTAAAGTGCCAAGTCCAACATCAAATGCGCTCTCTGCGACATCTAGGACGGCAGCTTTTCTAAGACCTGGATCACGTACTACGCCACCTGCACCAAGTTGTTCGCGTCCCACTTCAAATTGTGGCTTAACCATTAATAGGTAATCAGCCTCTGGTTTAGATACCGCAGCAAGCGCCGGAAGTACCAGCGTTAACGAGATGAAAGAGAGGTCTGCGACTATTAAATCAACTGGTTGGCCAACTTGCTCGCCAGTCAAATGACGAATGTTGGTTCGATCCAGAATTTTTACGCGCGGATCTTGGCGTAACTCCCAAGCCAATTGGCCATAGCCAACATCAACTGCAACTACTTCTGCTGCCCCTCGACGAAGTAATACATCCGTAAAGCCACCGGTAGATGCACCGGCATCAAGTGCGCGTTTACCTTCGACTTTAATCTCTGGGAATGCATCGAGCGCGCCAGCTAATTTGTGTCCACCTCGGGAGACAAAATCATCTCTCTCGCCTTGAATAACAATGGAAGTTTCGGCATCTACCTGCGATGCAGATTTCGTAGCAGGAATACCATTTACTAAAACCGATCTAGATTCAATTAAATCAGCCGCATTTTCTCGTGAACGTGCAAGTCCACGGCGTACCAATTCTGAATCTAAACGATTTTTCATAAGTATTAAATTTCGTCGATACTCTTTAGCGCTTCGGTTAATTTGGCATGAAGCGCCTCATACCTTGCCACATGCTCTGGAAGTTCTGAACCTTCAATTGATGAGAGCTCTGCACGGATTTCATCTAAATTAATTTGACTCATTTTCCTGACCTCCCTGACCTCTTTGTTGCGCGCTTTTTAACATTTTTATTTTATGGGCTTTTGCCCGGCTTTACAGACCTTTCTAATTTGCCGCTCTTCGCTTTGCTTATCGGCTTGCCTTCAAGAGCTGCAATACGAGCTTCCAGCTTCTGGAAATCTGATTTCTTAACGAAGCCTCTTTTGGTGACAGCCTTTTCTACTTCATCTTCGATACGAAGACGAAGTGCTTCGCCGCTCTCTTGAATCCAAGTATTGACTTGCCCAGCAAGTTCAACCGGATCAGAATCCTTTAATCGCTTTAAGTTATCGCGTAGATCTTTGATGGCCACGCGATAACTTTACCGCCTTAAGCCCTCTCTGAAATTACCTATATCCGCTTAATTTCGTTGGTTACCACCTGCCAACGGCTTGCAAGACCATTGGCGCTCTTCCAGAAGCGACGTCTTATGGAGCCTGAAATTTCTACCCATTCGCCATCTTTCAAAGAGAGCGCGGTTCGCCTGCTTTTAGCGCTCCAACTTTCTAGATCTATGGTGTCAACGCCGCCTTCGCTTCGGGTAATTGCAATTCGAAATTGCACTACAACATCGCCGCTAGGGAGCTCGCGTTCGGTTGCGATTGTTGTGACCCAACCTCTTAGCGCAACATCATTTAGTGAGTAATCAATCTCTTCTGCGCTGCTCTGTTCTGCCATTTCTTTTTTACCTCCAATTGATAGTTCGCAAAGAAGCCTTTTGGCTTTAATGGAGCTATCTTCGAAGAGGGTTACGACAGCGCAACTTAGTTATTCACAGACACTTGGAGAAATTAGGAGATGTTAGGAGATGTTAGGAGATGTTAGGAACGCTCGCTGGCATCAGTGACTTCGTCAACATCAATGGCTGCACATTTTGCAAACCACTTACGCGCTTCATCTTTACGCCCCGCTGCATCTAGCGCATCAGCATATGCATAGCGAAGTCTTACCGCCCAAGAATCATTCTCGGTATTTAAATCATTCGTTTGTAATGTAACTACTGCGGCTTCGAATTCCCCAAGATCACGACGTGCTCCAGCGGCGACGATTCGTAATTCGATAGCCTGCTCCTTTTGCAATTTTTTTGCTTCCGGCGCGCCAGCTAATTCAAGTGCCTTACGTGGCTTACCAAGGCCACGTTCGCAATCTGCAAGAACAGGCCAGATGGAGACATCGCCATTGATTCGAAATGCGGCTTTTAAATCTTTAATTGCAATCTCATATTTACCAACTCGATAAGCTGCATATCCTGCTGTTTCACGAACTACCGCAACGCGGCCTGCGTGACGTACTGCAGCTTGTGCGTGTTCGTGTGCTAATTCCGGTTCGCTATCAGCATATGCATTTACACATGCAAGATGTTGCGAGACAATTTTTGCATTTTCAGCGCTTAACGTTAATAAATCTCCACGCGTGACTTTATCTAATTCTTCTCCAGTAATTCCTTCGGGGATAATTGGATCTTTAGAGAAATCTCTATTAATTGGACGACGATCATCTTTTCTTCTGTTATCTAGTGAGCGATCTCCGCGACGCGCTCCTCTTGGCTTAAAAGCAGCGTTATTGGAGCGTGAAAAAGAGCGTTTTTCGCCATCTTTGCCTTCTGGGCGTGGACGACGTGGTTTAAATTCACCATCTTTGCCCTCGATCCGCGGACGACGAGCTTTGAATTCACCATCACGCGCAGGGCGTTCAGAGCGAGGTCGATCAGAACGTTCGCTTCTATTTGGATTTGAATTTCGTGAATCAGGTCGTGAATTTGGTCGTGAATTTGGTCGTGAAGAGTTTCTATTGGAATTTTTTGAACTTCCGGAATTTCGTCTCGGACGATCTGAAGAACCTGAAGCTCCGCCTGAGCGACGATTTGAATTTTCCATTTTCTTTTCCTTTAACTCTTCACGCTATTTAATTTTATTAATCTATTTTCTTAATTTATTTTCTTAATCTATTTTTCTAGTTTGAAAAATAAAAAAGGGGATATCAGTGAAGATATCCCCTTTTTATAAAAGAAGTCCGGCGGCGTTCTACTCTCCCACAAGGTCCCCCTTGCAGTACCATCGACTCTGAGAGGCTTAACTTCCGGGTTCGGAATGGGACCGGGTGTTTCCCTCTCGATATGGCCGCCGAAACACTATTGAGATGTCTTAGCAAACTAATTCAAAAGTAAAGATCAAAATAAATTAATCTCTTCTTTGTTAGTAGCTCTCGACCGTATCTCGAGAGCCACACAGTGGACGCGTAGCAACTTTGTAGTTAAATCCTCGGCCTATTAGTACCGGTCAGCTCCAAGTCTTACGACTCTTCCACTTCCGGCCTATCAACCCAGTCGTCTAGCTGGGGGCCTTACTTGGTAAACCAATGAGAAACCTAATCTTGAAGCGAGCTTCCCGCTTAGATGCTTTCAGCGGTTATCCCTTCCGAACGTAGCTAATCGGCGGTGCTCCTGGCGGAACAACCGACACACCAGAGGTTCGTCCGACCCGGTCCTCTCGTACTAGGGTCAGCCCTTCTCAAGTTTCTTACGCGCACAGAAGATAGGGACCGAACTGTCTCACGACGTTCTGAACCCAGCTCGCGTGCCTCTTTAATGGGCGAACAGCCCAACCCTTGGGACCTACTCCAGCCCCAGGATGAGACGAGCCGACATCGAGGTGCCAAACCTTGCCGTCGATATGGACTCTTGGGCAAGATCAGCCTGTTATCCCCGGGGTACCTTTTATCCGTTGAGCGACGGCGCTTCCACAAGCCACCGCCGGATCACTAGTTCCTACTTTCGTACCTGCTCGACATGTCTGTCTCACAGTTAAGCTCCCTTGTGCACTTACACTCAACACCTGATTGCCAACCAGGCTGAGGGAACCTTTGAGCGCCTCCGTTACTTTTTGGGAGGCGACCGCCCCAGTCAAACTACCCGCCAGACACTGTCCCTGATCCGGATCACGGACCGAGGTTAGAAACTCAAAACGATCAGAGTGGTATTTCAACGTTGCCTCCACCAGGACTGGCGTCCCAGCTTCAATGGCTCCCACCTATGCTACACAAACCGTTCCGAGTACCAATGTCAAGGTATAGTAAAGGTCCCGGGGTCTTTCCGTCTTTCTGCGCTAAACGAGCATCTTTACTCGTACTGCAATTTCGCCGAGTTCGCGGATGAGACAGCGCTCAAGTCGTTACGCCATTCGTGCAGGTCGGAACTTACCCGACAAGGAATTTCGCTACCTTAGGATGGTTATAGTTACCACCGCCGTTTACTGGGGCTTAAGTTCTCAGCTTCGCCTTGCGGCTAACCAGTCCCCTTAACCTTCCAGCACCGGGCAGGCGTCAGTCCGTATACATCGTTTTACAACTTCGCACGGACCTGTGTTTTTGGTAAACAGTCGCTTGAGCCTAGTCTCTGCGGCCGACTTAAGCTTCGGGGGAAAACCCCTACACTCAAATTGGCCCCCCTTCTCCCGAAGTTACGGGGGTATTTTGCCGAGTTCCTTATCCACGATTCTCTCGATCGCCTTGGTATTCTCTACCTGACCACCTGTGTCGGTTTCGGGTACGGGCCACTTAAGTTCTCGCTAGATGCTTTTCTTGACAGCATAGGATCATCCACTTCGCCATTCGGCTCGGCATCAAGTCTCAGTTAAACGCTATGCGGATTTGCCTACATAGCTCCCTACACTCTTACCCCGGGACAACCATCGCCCGGGTTGGACTGCCTTCCTGTGTCACACCATTGCTTAACTACTACTTCACTGGGTCGTTCCCTCCACCGCATTGACTTACGCCAACACGGCTTCGAAAACTTAGCATTAGAAGGTTCGTCATGGGCGAACTTACGCGGGTACGGGAATATCAACCCGTTGTCCATCGACTACGCCTGACGGCCTCGTCTTAGGTCCCGACTTACCCTGGGCGGATTAGCCTGGCCCAGGAACCCTTGGTCTTTCGGCGGACGGGTTTCTCACCCGTCTCTCGCTACTCATGTCTACATTCTCACTCGTGTAGCTTCCACGGCTAGATTCCTCTGCCGCTTCACCAGCTACACGACGCTCTCCTACCCATCCACACTCCTGGATCTTGCGACCGGGATAGTGTGTGAATGATAGAACTTCGGTGGTGTGCTTGAGCCCCGTTACATTGTCGGCGCGAAATCACTTGACCAGTAAGCTATTACGCACTTTTTTAAGGGTGGCTGCTTCTAAGCCAACCTCCTGGTTGTCTATGCGACTTCACATCCTTTTCCACTTAGCACACGCTTTGGGACCTTAGTTGCTACTCTGGGTTGTTTCCCTCTCGACAATGAAGATTATCCCCCACTGTCTCACTGCTACGTTCTCACTTACCGGCATTCGGAGTTTGGCTGATGTTGGTAACCTTGTAGGGCCCCTCGACCATCCAGTAGCTCTACCTCCGGTAAGAAACACGTAACGCTGCACCTAAATGCATTTCGGAGAGAACCAGCTATCACGAAGTTTGATTGGCCTTTCACCCCTACACACAACTCATCCCCGCAATTTTCAACTTACGTGGGTTCGGTCCTCCACGCGGTCTTACCCGCGCTTCAACCTGGTCATGCGTAGATCACCTCGCTTCGGGTCCAGATCATGCTACTAATTCGCCCTATTCAGACTCGCTTTCGCTACGGCTTCCCCTCGACGGGTTAACCTCGCAACATGACACTGACTCGTAGACTCATTCTTCAAAAGGCACGCAGTCACAGGTTGCCCCGCTCCTACGGCTTGTATGCAAACGGTTTCAGATTCTATTTCACTCCCCTTGCGGGGTTCTTTTCACCTTTCCCTCACGGTACTTGTTCGCTATCGGTCACCAGATAGTATTTAGGCTTAGCGGGTGGTCCCGCCAGATTCATACCAAATTCCTCGAGTTCGGTACTACTTGGGATACTAATTAAGAGTTGTCTACGTTTCGGCTACGGGGCTATCACCCACTTTGGCGGACTTTCCCACGTCCTTCGCCTACGCAAACAATTTCTGACTCTTTGCTCTAACGGCAGTTAGAACCTACTAGTCCCACGACACCGCTAACACAACTCCTGCCGGATTGACATGTTAACGGTTTAGCCTCTTCCGCTTTCGCTCGCCACTACTAACGGAATCACGGTTGTTTTCTCTTCCTGGGGGTACTGAGATGTTTCACTTCCCCCCGTTCCCTTTATCTGCCCTATATATTCAGGCAGAAATAACTGGACATAACTCCAGTTGGGTTTCCCCATTCGGAAATCCTCGGATCACAGCTCGGTTGACAGCTCCCCGAGGCTTATCGCAGCCTCCTACGTCCTTCATCGGCATCTGGTGCCAAGGCATTCGCCATTTGCACTTAATAATTTGACCACAAAGATGCTCGCGTCCACTGTGTAGTTCTCAAAATACGGGCGGTACTCAAAGTTAGATTTAGTTACATTTATTCATAGGAAAAATGCACTTTAAAAATCTTTAAGTCCAGAAGGTCTGCTGCTCGATTACTCGATGGCAGCCGTCCCCTCAGGACCCAACAACGTGCCTAGTTAATTTACGATTTATGAAAATTTTCCACGCCACATAATTTGATATTGAAAGAACTTGAGGAAATTTCAGATACCAAGAAGCAGTACTAATTTATAAATTTTAGATTGACCTAAATCAATGCTCCACAGGTTGCCTTCAAATTTTTTAGTTAGAAATTTTCTAACTTCTTTTGAAGAGCTCCTTAGAAAGGAGGTGATCCAGCCGCACCTTCCGGTACGGCTACCTTGTTACGACTTCGTCCCAATCACCGATCCCACCTTAGGCAGCTCCCCCCTTGCGGTTAGGCCACTGACTTTGGGTGTTACCGACTTTCGTGACGTGACGGGCGGTGTGTACAAGCCCCGGGAACGTATTCACCGTAGCGTTGCTGATCTACGATTACTAGCAACTCCGACTTCATGGGGTCGAGTTGCAGACCCCAAT